>CAZSWE010000143.1:0-1546 GCA_964610715.1 uncultured Candidatus Planktophila sp. | reverse complement strand
GACATTTACTGCTCGCATCATCTCTTTCTTTGAAGGAAATGAGAAAGAACGTACCGCTGAAATTCTCACGCTGCTGCGCGAAGGTAAAGAAGTCCTTGTAGTCACCGATGCTGGAATGCCAACGATTAGTGATCCTGGTTTTCGCTTGATGCGAGATGCCATCGCTGAAAATCTTCCGACAGTTGTAATCCCTGGCCCAAGCGCTCCAACGATGGCAATCGCTCTCTCTGGTCTTCCGACAGACCGTTTTACCTTTGAAGGTTTTGCTCCACGTGCACAAGGTGCGCGTCGCGCTTTCTACGAGAAGCTACGTTTTGAAGAACGCACCATGGTTACCTTTGAAGCACCGCACCGATTGCTCGAATCTCTGGTTGATGCTGCAGCCATTCTTGGTGAAAATCGCAAGGCGGCAATCTGCCGCGAGATGACAAAGACATATGAAGAAACTATCCGCGGAACGATTGCTGAATTAATTGTGTGGGCGCAAAGCCGCGAAATTCTCGGTGAAATCACTCTGGTAATCGCAGGAATTGAAGCAGGCTCTGAAATCAGGACTTCAGATGATGCCGTTGCCCGCGTTCGTGAATATGAAGCCGCTGGAATGGACCGAAAAGGCGCGATCGCCACAGTCGCGGAAGAGTTCGACCTCCCGAAGAAGATCGTTTATGCAGCGGTAGTCGATGCGAATAAGATGAGCAGATGAAATCCTTCTACCTGACTACGCCTATTTACTATGTAAATGATGCGCCACATATTGGCCATGCGTACACAACGGTGGCAGGAGATGTTCTTACTCGTTGGCATCGTCAACGCGGTGAATCTGTCTGGTTCTTAACGGGCACAGATGAACACGGCCAGAAGGTCATGCGCACCGCTGAACAAAATAACGTTGCCCCACAAGCATGGGTCGATAAGTTAGTTGCTGACGCATGGAAACCTAATTGGACTGCGCTCAATATCGCCAACGATGACTTTATCCGCACAACAGAGCCCCGCCACACAGAGCGCGTTCAAAAGTTTCTGCAATCTTTAAAAGATTCCGGCCATATCTATGCAGGAAAATATGAAGGCCCTTACTGCGTAGGTTGTGAAGAATTTAAGTTACCGGGAGACCTCATTGATGCCGATGGCGAAAAGCTATGTCCAATTCATAGCAAGCCGATCGAGATGGTCAATGAAAATAACTGGTTCTTTAAGCTTTCAGAATTTACCCAACCACTTCTTGATCATTACAAGAAGAACCCTGAAGCATGCCAACCAGAAAGTGCGCGCAATGAAGTAATTTCATTTCTTGAAGGCGGCGTCTCGGACTTATCTATCTCTCGTTCTACCTTCGATTGGGGTATTCCAGTTCCTTGGGATACTGATCAAGTTGTCTATGTTTGGTTTGATGCGCTGCTCAACTATGCAACTGCAGTAGGCCTGACTGATGCACCCGACACTGAAGGTGGAAAGAAGTTTGCATCCACCTGGCCAGCTGATGTGCACTTGGTCGGAAAAGATATCTTGCGATTCCATGCAGTGATTTGGCCAGCGATGTTGATGG
>CAZSWE010000142.1:0-1585 GCA_964610715.1 uncultured Candidatus Planktophila sp. | reverse complement strand
CAGCAATCCGCCGTCGTCGCGAGTGCCCCCAGTGCGGCCAGCGATTCTCAACTCAGGAGCTATCGCTTCTCAACATTATTAAGCGCAGCGGGGCCACAGAGCCTTTCAGCCGCGAGAAGGTCTTGGTTGGTGTTCGTAAAGCCTGCCAGGGACGTCCCGTCAATGAGGACGATTTAGTTTTGCTTGCTCAGCGCGTAGAAGAGACTCTTCGCCGCACAGGTCAGGCAGAAATCGAAGCTCAAGAAGTTGGAATGGCAATTCTTGCGCCACTCCGAGAGCTCGATGAGGTTGCCTACTTACGTTATGCCTCTGTGTACCGTAACTTTGCCTCCCTTGAAGATTTCGAAGGTGAGATCGCTCTTCTCCGCGCTCTACCTTCAAGCAATGCCCCAATTGCTTCAGAATCACTCAGCAACAAAAACAGCACCGAACAAAGTAATGCCGCACCGCAAAAAATTAAGAACTAACTAGAAGACGGGGAAATACAACATGTCAGATACGGTCATCAACCGACCAGCGAAAATCAAGGCCCACAACACTCTTAAGGGTAAGGGCTTGACGATCGAACGCATCTACACAAATGAAGGTGTGCACCCATACGATGAAGTGAAGTGGGAGCGCCGTGATGTGGTGCAGCAGAACTGGAGAACGGGCGAGACTGTTTTCGAGCAACGTGGTGTTGAGTATCCAGATACCTGGTCTGTGAACGCTTCAACAATCGTTACAACAAAGTACTTCCGTGGTGCAGTTGGTGCAGAAAACCGCGAGTGGTCTTTGAAGCAGGTAATTGATCGCGTTGTACTTACCTACACAAAGGCTGGAAAAGAGCACGGCTACTTTGCAACAGATAAAGATGCTCTAATTTTCGAGCACGAGCTAACACACATGCTCTTGCACCAGATCTTTTCATTTAACTCACCAGTGTGGTTCAACGTTGGAACACAGGAGCCACAACAGGTTTCAGCATGTTTCATCTTGTCAGTTGATGACACTATGGACAGCATTCTTAACTGGTACCGCGAAGAGGGAATGATCTTCAAGGGTGGATCAGGAGCAGGACTTAACTTGTCACGCATCCGTTCATCAAAGGAGCTTCTCAAGTCCGGCGGAACAGCCTCAGGCCCAGTCTCATTTATGCGTGGTGCAGATGCATCAGCAGGAACAATCAAATCAGGAGGCGCAACCCGTCGCGCTGCAAAGATGGTTGTTCTTGATGTTTCACACCCAGATATCGAAGAGTTTATTGAGACCAAGGTTAAGGAAGAGGACAAGATTCGCGCACTACGCGATGCTGGCTTCGACATGGATCTCGGTGGAAAAGACATCATCTCTGTTCAGTACCAGAACGCAAACAACTCAGTTCGTGTATCAGATGATTTCATGCGCGCAGTTGAAAAGGGAGAGCAGTTTGGTTTAACAGCTCGCTCAACTGGCGAAGTTATCGAGACTGTTGATGCACGCAAGCTATTTACAAAGATGGCTGAAGCTGCATGGGCATGTGCTGATCCAGGAATTCAATACGACGACACAATCAATGATTGGCACACAAACCCAGAGACAGGTCGCATCAATGCGTCAAACCCTT
>CAZSWE010000141.1:0-1624 GCA_964610715.1 uncultured Candidatus Planktophila sp. | reverse complement strand
GTGACTGATTCCGACCCTGAGATATGGAAAAAGACCTTTGATATCAATGTAGTGGGCTCAGTTCGAATGGTGAAAGCTTTGACGCCTGTAATGATTTCTCATGGACGCGGCCACATCGTTTTGATTTCATCTACCGCTGGCCACCGTGCATATGAGAATGGTGGAAGTTATGTTGCATCTAAGTTTGCTGAAACTTCTCTTGCCGAAACTCTGAGATTGGAACTCAACGGCAAACCAATTCGCGTCACTGAGATTGCTCCAGGCATGGTCAAGACCGATGAGTTTGCCAAAGTGCGCTTTAGTGGAGATGCAGACCGCGCTGCGAAAGTCTACGAAGGTGTTACCAGGCCGCTGACCGCCGCAGATGTCGCTGAATCAATTCGCTGGTCAGTGATGTTGCCGGATCATTTCAATATTGATTCCATGACGATTCGCCCACTGGCACAGGCTGCGCAACATAAGGTCTATCGCCAGCCGCTCTAACCTTTAAACGACGACTCTAAATTGAGAAAGTGTTGAGTCGGTGGCGTACGCGATGCGTACTCCAGCTGCGCGTGATGCTTGCAACCCAGAGACAATCTGTTCGGTAAGAACTTCACCAGGTGCAACAACTGCAACACCTGGGGGATAAGGCGCAATTAAATCTGCAGAGATGCGACCAACTGCGCTCTTGGCATCGACCATCTCTGTCTTTGCAAAGTAAGCATCTCTCATTGAAGTCGCTTTTTGTGGAACCACAGACCAACTCAAGGCGGTAGCGCTTTCGCGTCGCTGCTCTTGGCGCTTTTTAAGAATCGGAATCAAGACATCGGCTAAACGTTCAAAATCAGCTGCGGTATCGGCAATTGTGGCTAGAAAGACGATGGTGTCGCGATCAGCCATTTCAACGCGGATGCCTTCTTGCTGCAAATCTTCTTCTATTTCAACACCTGATGCACCCAATTGCTGCACTCGTAGAACTAGCTTGGAAGGATCAAATCGTCCTGCTGGAAAATCGTTTGGATAGAGAAAGATTGGTAGTGGAAATTCAGCTTGCACCGTTTCCTTAAAACGATGAATATTTTCTAGAAGTTGTCCAAGTAACTCCTCGCCGCGAGTTTGTAGAAGTGCTCGTACACCATCTATAGAAGCAAGGGGCGCACCTGCAGGAGATGTTGTGTGAGTTGTCTCAAAGCTCTGTTCAAGTCTTTCGGCACTTAATAATTCAGTGCGCGCAAGCAAAAGGGCAGAGGCGCTATATCCCGGCAGCGCTTTATGCGTACTTGTAATAAGAGCATCCGCACCCATCTGAAAAGCATGTTGTGGCAATCGTGGGTGGAAACCAAAATGGCCACCCCATGCCGCATCCAAGATGACAGGAACTTTCTCTTGGTGTGCAATTTTGATGAGTGCTGGCAAGTCTGAAATTGTTCCAAGATAGCCGGGTTCAGTGAGCAGAATGGCTATTGGCTTTTCGGCAAGAGCTCTCTGCAATTCAGCAACAGCGATACCAATCGGAACTCCAGTTGCGCGATCGATTTCTGGGCTCATCCAAATAGGTTCAAGGCCTGCAAGTACAAGTGCGCTCAGAACAGATCTATGTGCGGTTCGCGAAACAGCAACCCTGTCACCTGGTTGACCTAGT
>CAZSWE010000140.1:0-1653 GCA_964610715.1 uncultured Candidatus Planktophila sp. | reverse complement strand
AGAAAGCGCTGTCACGCCCAACTAAGGCCGTCTTTATTGAAACGCCGAGTAATCCACTCTTAGAGATTGTTGATATTCGATTTGTGAGTGATTTGGCTCATAAAGTGGGCGCAACCGTAATCGTAGATAACGTGATGGCATCTCCTGTATTACAGAAGCCACTCGAACTTGGCGCAGATGTAGTTATGTACTCAGCGACAAAACATATTGATGGACAAGGGCGCGTTCTTGCAGGTGCTTTACTCGGATCTTTCTCTTACATCTACGAAAAATTAATTCCTTTTGTTCGCCATACTGGTCCAACAATCAGTCCATTTAGCGCATGGGTTCTCGTTAAATCTCTAGAAACTATGGAGATGCGCGTCATGCGTATGTCCGAGAATGCACAAGCGATTGCAGAATTTCTAGAAGGGCGTAAAGAGATCAAGAGCGTTCGATATCCAGGTCTTGCCTCTCATCCAGATAGCGCTGTCATCAAGAAGCAGATGAAGGCTGGCGGCACCACCATTGGTATCGAATTCGCCGGCTCTCAAAAAGATGCCTTCAAATTTATGGATTCGCTCAAAGTTGTCGATATTTCCAATAACTTAGGTGATAGCAAGTCGCTGATTACACATCCTGCATCTACTACACATCGCCGACTTTCACCTGATGTCCAGGCAGAGATGGGCATTACGCCTTCAGTAGTGCGTCTTTCAGTGGGTCTAGAACATATTGATGACTTACTAAAAGATATAACTCAAGCGCTTAATAGCTGAGCTGCAACCAATAACACTGAGAGCAAACTCAAGTAAGTAATTGACCAGTGGAATATCCCAGCTGCAACTCTGTCGTAATTCTCAGAGCTCTCCTTAAGAGCAAATAACTGGAAGGTAAAGACCGCTCCCAGCAGAACAGTTGCGCAGAGCGCCCAGACCGGAAGTTCTGCTAGTTGAATCAGGGCAGTTGATGAAATTACCATTGCGATGGTGTGGAACCACATCTGCCCGATTACTGATGATTGGGAAGAGACAGATGGCAACATCGGAATTCCTGCTGCTGAGTAATCATCTTTATATTTAATTGCAAGCGCCCAAAAGTGCGGTGGAGTCCAGAAGAAGATCACCATAAAGAATGCAACTGGAACCCAAGTTAGTGAACCTGTGACGGCAGCCCAGCCAATAAGTACTGGCATGCATCCTGCTGCTCCTCCCCAGACAATATTCTGAGATGTATTTGGTTTGAGCAGAATTGTGTAAATGACTACATAGTAAAAGATTGCTAGCGCAGTTAAGAGGGTTGCTAGCGGTGTTGTAAATATCTGGAAGATAGCGAGTGAGAGAATTCCTATTGCAGATGCAAAAACCAACGCTTGGCGATTCGACACTGTTCCGAGAACAAGAGGGCGCTTAGATGTTCGCGCCATTAACTTATCTGTCTCGGCTTCAATCACCATATTGAAAGCATTTGATGAACCTGCTGCCAGCGTGCCACCAATAAGCGTTGCAGCCACTAAGCCAAAGGAAGGAAGACCTTTTTCGGCAAGAACCATTGCCGGCAGGGTGGTGATGATTAAGAGCTCAACTACGCGCAATTTCATGAGATCTACATAGGCGCGGATGAGTGACACGCGCTTAGGGTACCTGACTACGAATTAACCACCACTTCTGGTTG
>CAZSWE010000139.1:0-1689 GCA_964610715.1 uncultured Candidatus Planktophila sp. | reverse complement strand
ACATAACGCATGCGAACGCGGGTTTCTTCAGACATCGGCTTGTGATCATTTGGCAACGGACGAAGCGACTTTGAAGCAAGCGCCCAAGAAGTTGCCAAGATAGAAAGTTCGCCACGCTTTGAGGTAATGATTTCACCGGTTACAGAGACGATGTCACCTAAATCAATATCTGACTTCCAGGCATCGAGTGAATCTTGGCCTACCTTGTCGAGCGATAACATCGCTTGCAGCTCTGTGCCATCACCTTCACGTAGCGTTGCAAAACAGAGTTTGCCGGTATCGCGCTTAAAGATGATTCGGCCGGTAAGGCTTTCGGTATCCCCTGTTGCGATATCGACCTCAAGATTTACATACTTATCGCGGATCTCTTTCAGCGACTTAGTGCGCGCTACCGCGACTGGATATGGCTCAATTCCACGCTCAATAAGGTTGGCGCGCTTCTCGCGACGAATCCGAAGTTGCTCGGGTAGGTCATCTTCAGGCGCAGGCGTGTTCTCAGCTGTCATAGTGCGCTGAGTCTACCCCTGTGCGACTACGCGATGTTCTTTTCGTGTATCAGTCGAAGTCCGATTAGCGTCAAATCTGGCTCATGTTCATCAATAGTTTCGGCTACGCCAATAATCAGTGGCGCAAGACCACCAGTTGCAATCACTGTGGGGGTTCCTTCATAGCTCTGCGCTAACTCATCAATGATGCGCTCGACTAATCCATCTACTTGGCCAGCAAATCCAAAGATAGTTCCAGATTGCAGAGCTTCTACAGTGTTCTTACCAATGACGTTCTTGGGGCGCACCAATTCAACTTTACGTAACTGCGCTGCACGCGCTGCTAACGCATCCACTGAAATTTCAATACCTGGCGCAAGCGCTCCCCCAAGGAATTCGCCCTTAGGTGAGACAACATCAAGGTTTGTAGAAGTTCCAAAGTCGACCACAATGGCAGGGCCACCAAAGAGGGTATGTGCCGCTAACGTGTTGACGATTCTATCTGCGCCAATTTCTTTCGGATTATCAACGAGCAATTGCACGCCAGTCTTCGTTCCTGGTTCAACAATAGTTGTTGGAATGTGTTGAAAATACTCAGCCATCATTGTGCGAAGTTCGCGAAGAGTTGCCGGAACGGTAGAACAGATTGATAGTCCAGTAAGTGAATATCCGCTTGTGAGTGCGCTGTATTGCAACCACAGCTCATCAGCAGTTGTACGCGGGTCTGTTTTGACTCGCCATGACTTGACTAAATCTCTGCCTTCGAAGATTCCAAGGACTGTATTGGTGTTTCCGACATCGATTGTTAACAGCATTGCTACTCCACTCTCAGATCTAGACCAATATCAAGTACAGGTGCGCTATGCGTCAACGCACCAATTGCTAAGTAATCAACGCCAGAGAGCGCATATGACTTTGCATTCTCTAACGTAATTCCACCTGATGCTTCTAATTTGCAGCTACCTGCAGCAATTGCCACAGCTTCTGCGCATTGCTGTGGGCTCATATTGTCGAGCAGAACCAAGTCAGGTTTAAGAGGCAGAACTTCCTTTAGCTGTTCGAGGGTATCGACCTCAATCTCAATCGGAGCGCTTGGAAACTTTGCACGCACTTGTGAGAAGGCAGCAACTACACCCCCTGCTGCCGCGATGTGATTATCTTTAATCAACGCTGCATCACTGAGTGACATTCGGTGATTTGTTCC
>CAZSWE010000138.1:0-1750 GCA_964610715.1 uncultured Candidatus Planktophila sp. | reverse complement strand
GGAGAATATGTAGACATGATCAAGGCTGGCATCATCGATCCAGCTAAGGTGACACGTTCTGCACTACAGAATGCGGCTTCAATCGCAGCTCTCTTTATTACTACAGAGGCAGTGATTACAGATAAGCCAGAGCCAAAGTCAGCATCACCAATGCCACAAGGCGGCGGGGATATGGATTTCTAAAGCCTTAGAAATCCGATAGGAATGGACTTCTAAAGCACGCGTAAATAGTTACGAAGGCCCTCGAGATTAACGTCTCGGGGGCCTTCTGCTTTACGATTAGATTATGAAGACATTTGATGCGCAGCAGATTGCGCGCGATGCTGCCCTGGCAGATGCTGAGTTTGCATCTCAGGTTGGCGACTTTGTCTCGGTTGACTATGACGATGACAATCGTGTTGCTACCTATTTGTTTAAGGCAGAAGTTGCTGGCTACCTTGGATGGCGTTGGTGCATCACTGTTGCCAAGGTCGATGAAGATGCCACTCCTACTGTCTGCGATGTAGTGATCTTGCCTGGTCCAGATTCACTTCTGGCACCAGATCACATTCCATATCGTGATCGCATTCAACCTGAAGATATTCAGCCAGGTGTCATCGTGCCCAGCGTTCTTGAAGATACTCGCCTTGTTCCAGGTATTCATGCACTTGTGCAAGATGAAGGCCTTGATGCAACTGAAGTTTTTGATTTAGGTTTGATGCGTCCACGTGTTCTATCAATCGAAGGTCGCGATCAAGCAAGTAAGCGTTGGTACACAGGTGATCGCGGACCTAATTCACCACTTGCACAAGCTGCTCCAAAGCCTTGCGCATCATGTGGATTCTTCTTACCGATTGCAGGATCTCTTCGCGCATCTTTTGGTGTCTGCGCCAATGCGATTGCACCCGATGATGCACGTGTGGTTTCAGTCGACCACGGGTGCGGCGCGCATAGCGAAGCGACCCTCTAACTCTTTCTACGCTTAAAACCGGGTAGCACGGCCCTGCGCCGATGCGATAAATTAGCCCCCTGTCCGAAACCCCCGGCTCGCATGATTAAACGAGTACCGTAAATTTAAGGAGTAACTGTTATGCCTACAGGTCGCGTGAAATGGTTCTCCCTGGAAAAAGGTTTTGGCTTTATCGCATCCGATGAAGGCGAAGATGTTTATCTTGCATCGTCTGCTCTTCCTGAAGGCGTTGCAACAGTAAAGCCTGGCACCAAGCTTGAGTTCTCTGTGATTGATTCACGTAAGGGACCACAAGCGATGTCAGTGCATATTGTTGAAGCACCGGTTTCACTTGCTGAAGGATCTCGTGCAAATAGCGATGACCTTGCTGCGATGATTGAAGACACCATCAAGATCTTGGATCGCGTCGGCAATGGCTTGCGCCAAGGACGCCATCCATCAGGTCCTGAAGCAGAGCGCCTTGGTCGCGTGCTGCGCGGTATCGCAACTCAGCTCGAGGCGTAACTCTCTAAATTCCTGTGCGACGTGAACGTCGTACTGAGTAACGAATTCCTATTGCGCCGAGCGCTGCTCCGACTACGCATGTCCAAATAACTTTGCTTTCAGCGCCCATTGCGAGTGCAACAACTCCTGCGGCGAGCCAAGCGATACTTCCTAAAGCGATGAGAATAACGACGGTCTTGATGTTGGAAGAACCAGGAGAAGTCATGAGAGTAGAGTAATGCGAATGCGAGTAGATGAGAACGGAAATTGGCGTTCTTTCCGCCATCGAAATTTCCGAATTCTCTTTCCCGCCAACGC
>CAZSWE010000137.1:0-1804 GCA_964610715.1 uncultured Candidatus Planktophila sp. | reverse complement strand
CACTATGAAGCTCCGCGGACTCCTCCTTATCCGCCGTAGCGAGGCCTAAAGACCGGTCTCCTCGCTGCGGAGTTTGGTGTTGCCGGTTAACACTCTCGGCCAACCAAACACTTTAGGAGAATTGAAATGAACTTCCCGAAACAGAAGCCTTCACCGATGCCAGTGCATCGTTACTCACCTTTTATTCCGGTCGAGCTACCGGATCGCACCTGGCCAAGTAAGAAGATGGTCAAGGCGCCACAGTGGTGCTCAGTTGATCTGCGCGATGGCAATCAAGCCCTGATTGATCCAATGGATACCCCACGCAAATTAGCGATGTTCAAGTTGCTCGTTGCTATGGGTTACAAAGAGATTGAAGTGGGATTCCCGTCTGCTTCTCAAACCGACTTTGATTTTGTCCGCAAGATTATTGATGAAGACTTAATCCCAGATGATGTCGTAATCCAGGTACTTACCCAAGCCCGCGAACCGCTGATTCGTCGTACCTATGAAGCCATTAAGGGTTCAAAGCAGGCGATTGTTCACCTCTATAACTCAACATCCACCTTGCAGCGCCGAGTCGTCTTTGGCCTTGATAAAGATGGCATCAAGAAGATCGCTACCGATGGCGCTCAGCTCTGCCTTGATTTAGTAGCGACAGTTCCTGAAACTAAAGTCTCATTTGAATACTCACCTGAGTCATACACAGGAACTGAACTTGAGTTTGCTGTTGAAGTTTGCAACGCAGTCAACGATATCTGGAAGCCAACTCCGCAATGGAAGACCATCATGAACCTTCCTGCAACAGTTGAGATGGCAACGCCTAATGTGTATGCCGATTCCATCGAGTGGATGTGCCGCAACCTCGATAACCGTGAAAATGTCATTGTCTCTCTTCACCCACATAACGATCGCGGTACTGGTGTTGCTGCCGCAGAGCTTGGTTATTTAGCTGGCGCAGATCGCATCGAAGGAACTCTCTTTGGAAATGGTGAGCGCACCGGCAATGTCTGTCTAGTAACTCTTGGTATGAACCTGGTATCTCATGGAATTGATCCCCATATTGATTTCAGCGATATCGATGAGATTCGCCGCACCGTTGAATACGGCAATCAACTTCGCGTCCCTGAGCGCCACCCATATGGAGGAGACCTTGTCTTCACTGCATTCTCGGGCTCGCACCAAGATGCCATTAAGAAGGGCTTCGAACATTTAGAGCGCGATGCCAAGGCTGCTGGAAAAGAGGTTGATGACCACACTTGGGCGGTTCCTTATCTACCTATTGATCCAAAAGATATTGGTCGCACCTATGAAGCCGTTATTCGCGTTAATTCACAATCCGGTAAGGGCGGCGTTGCCTACTTGATGAAGAATGAACATCATCTAGACCTTCCACGTCGCCACCAGATTGAATTTTCAAAGATTGTTCAGGCAAAGACAGATAACGAGGGTGGCGAAGTAACTCCTGAAGCTCTTTGGGCAATCTTCGAAGATGAGTATCTGCCAACGGAATCAGCTCCTTGGGGTCGATTTAGACTTAAGGGAATGTCACAGACATCTGTGATGGGTGAAGATGTTCAGTTAACGGTAAAGATGACAGATCGCGGTGACGCAGTTGAGTTATCTGGAACAGGTAACGGACCAATCGCCGCTTTCTGCCATATTTTGCAGAACTACGGCGTTGATGTGCGCGTTCTTGATTTCCACGAGCATGCACTTTCTTCAGGTGGAGATGCATCTGCTGCTGCCTACCTTGAGTGTGCAATTGCCGGAGATGTCTTCTGGGGCGTCGGAATCGACCCAAATACAACGACTGCTTCTCTTA
>CAZSWE010000136.1:0-1851 GCA_964610715.1 uncultured Candidatus Planktophila sp. | reverse complement strand
GTTTGGTGTTGGCTCGGGATTAAAGGCTGCACGCGAAGCTGGCCATTCAGCGCTGTTGGCACAGATGCTCAAAGAGTGGCACTTCTTTACGACATTTATTAGCAATGTAGAGATGACCTTAGCTAAGACTGATTTAGCGCTAGCAAAGCGTTACGTTGAAACCTTGGTGCCTGCAGAGTTGCACCACTTCCTAGATGAGATTCAAGCGGAGTTTGATTTAACAGTCTCTGAAATTCTGACACTGACAAAGAAGCCAAGTTTGCTAGGTGACCAAGAGATTTTGGCCCGTACCTTGCAGGTACGTGATGCGTATCTTTCACCGATTCATTTATTGCAGGTGAACTTGTTGAAGCGGGTGCGCGATGCAGGAGATGCTGCAGATCCTGTTTTGCGCCGTGCGCTACTACTAACAATTAATGGTGTGGCTGCAGGTCTTCGCAATACCGGTTGATTTAATTACTTAATATTTTTAGCTATTAAAGGCGGATTGTGTTGCTTCTAAACCCTTTGTAATTAAAGATTCGACTACATCTGCCCCGCGTACAACAAACTCAGCTAAATCCTTTTGCTCCACCTTTGAAAATGCTTTTAAAACAAAATCTGCGGGATCTTGTTGACCCATGGGGCGGCCGATCCCTAAACGAACACGGTAGTAATCAGGGCCAGCAAAAGCTGAGGTCATTGATTTCAAGCCATTGTGGCCATTGTCGCCACCAGCAAATTTGGTACGAATAGCTGCAAATGGAATATCTAGCTCATCATGTAAAGCAATAATGTTGGCTGGTTCTACGGAGTAAAAGTTTGCCAGCGCCTTAATTGGCCCACCGGTTTCATTCATATAGCTCTTTGATTTAGCAAGAATTACAGAATGTGTGCCTGCATCTAATTTAAAGGCTGCAATGTCATTACGAGATTTATGTGTTGAGAATTTAACTGAGTGGCGACGAGCGAGTTCATCGATCACCATCTGGCCGATGTTATGACGGGTGGCAGCGTATTTTTCCCCTGGATTACCCAGGCCAACTACCAACCACGTCATAACAACAAAGCCTAAGGGTTAAGCGTCCTTCTTCTCTGCATCTGCTGCTGGAGCTGCTGCATCAGTTGCTGCTGGAGCCGCTGTCTCTTCTGCTGCTGCCGTTGACTTCTCTGACAAGTGAACAACGATCATCTTTGGATCAGACTCAAGTTCAACACCTGCTGGAAGCTTTACATCAGCTGCGTACTTTGACTGACCTGATGCGAGACCTTGGATATCAATTTCGAGGAAGCTTGGGATAGATGATGCATCTACACGAACTTCAATTGAGTTGTGTACATGCTCAAGAATTCCATCGCGATCATGCTCACCAACTGAGTGAACAGGAACTGAAACAACAACCTTCTCGCCACGACGGACTAGAACTAGGTCGATGTGCTCAAGAATCTGCTTTAGCGGATCGCGAACGATTACCTTTGGAAGTGTTAGCTCGCTCTTGCCATCAATTGTGATGTCTAGAAGAACGTTTGACTGCTTTAGGGCAACGCCGATTTCCTTAGCGTTAAGAGTGATGTGAAGAGGCTTCTCTCCGTGACCATAGATAACTGCAGGAACTAAACCATCGCGACGTGCACGACGTGATGCGCCCTTACCAAATTCAGTACGAGTGGTTCCGACGATCTTTACTTCTGCCATGAAAAAACTCCTGTCATCTCAGTAATACGTGAGTCTGACAGGAGTTGGATACCTTGCCGTCGATAACGGTTCCGATTGAAACCCTCGCCAGAATGGTTGAAGTCTATGAGATTAGGGAGAAAGCTCCAAATCCCCGCTTAGGAGTGACCATCAAAGAGGCTGGTAACCGATCCATC
>CAZSWE010000135.1:0-1902 GCA_964610715.1 uncultured Candidatus Planktophila sp. | reverse complement strand
TGGCAGCGAGGGCAGAAGTGTGACGAACGCGCACCGAAGGTGATGCGCTTAATCGGAGTTCCGCATCGAGGGCAAGGTTCGTCTTCTTGTCCGTAGGCAGCAAGGGATTGTTCGAAGAATCCGCTTTCGCCATTGACGTTGATATAGAGATCATCGAATGATGTGCCGCCTTGCTTGATGGCCTCACTCATTACCTCTGTTGCGTAATCGATGATGCTGGCAATCTTCTTGGGCGATAGCTCTGAAGTAAGGGCTTCTGGGTGCACCTTTGCGCGCCATAGGGTTTCATCGGCGTAGATATTGCCAACGCCCGACATGATCTCTTGGTTAAGAAGTGCTGTCTTAATCTTGATATTGCGACGCAGGTAGTTCTTAACCGTGGCTGGCTTATCAAAGAGTGGGTCAAATGGGTCTGGGGCGATGTGTTGGGCGGATGTAGGAACGTTATTTGTTAACTCTTCTATAGAAAGCCAGCCAAAGGTGCGCTGGTCGTTGAAGACAAGTTCTAAATTGCGAAGTGGTTTCTTGAGTTGAAATTGTGCTCGGATATGTGTGGCCTTAGGGCGATCTTTCTGGTGGATAAGAAATTGTCCGCTCATGCCAAGGTGAGCAACTAATACGTAGGGGCGATTAAGTGTGATCCACATGAATTTTCCACGGCGATTGGTGCCGGTGATCCTTGCTCCGTTCAATACGTGAAGTGGTGCGATGGATTCTGGTTTAAGCGCACGTGGATGCAAATCGATTGCATCAGCAATGCGAAAGCCTGTGATGAGGTGGTCTAGCCCGCGTCTTACGGTCTCAACTTCTGGAAGCTCAGGCATGTGACAGAGAGTACCTGAGGGTCGGGGACTTCAAGTTGCGAGAGTTCTGTGGCGCACTTACCTTAAGGATTCGTTTACGAAATGGAGATCAGATGAAGCGCACACAAATTATTGCAAGTGCTATTGCTGTCACAGTTCTTACAACCCTTGGTATGAGCCACGGTGTTGCAGATGCCAAGGCTAATCAGAGCATGACTCACATGAAGACAGTTGCGGGAATTACATCTCTTCTTGAGAGCGCTGGCGTAGTCGTTTACGTGCAGGGTGGAGCTACTGCAGCCGTTATCGGCGAATCACTTAATGCAGCCAATAGCCAGGTTGTCTTTCATATCCCAATCACAAATACCAAGGCTGGCGTTGCACATGTTGGAAGCAACATTGTCTTCCACAACACAACCAACGATAAGCAGGTCGTACTTCAGAATCCATTGATTGATTTGGCTGCTGGAACAATAACCACAGTCATTCCTCAGGCTGGAACATCAGCGATGACAACTCTTTCTATTACCAATGGTGGATCACTTAAGGCAGCGGTTACCAATGATCGCAAGGCAAAGCTACGCACAACCGCCTACAAAGGCGCAGCGATTTCGCTAGCCCCAGGTATTGCAGCAGCTCTTGTCTCATTGCTAGGTTTACCTGAAGGAGCTCTTCCAGAAGGTGCAGCATTTGCAACCGCAGATGTGACTTTGTATAGCAAGATTTCAGGAAAGAAGTAAAAAATGACAGAACTCTCACGTCGCGCACTTTTATCGGGCATCTGCGGAATTGCAGCCCTTTCGATGGTGCCAATCTCAGCTGAAGCATCTAACTTGGTAAAGAAACTTCCTAAGGGACGTCTTTCCTTCAAAGTAAAAGATGCAGCGAAGATTGTTGATGTGGGAAATTCTGTTGCTATTGGACAGGTGAAGGGCCAGCCAGTTGGTTTATTCCGATCTGGCCCTTCAACCTTCTCAGCGTTTTCACTCGCCTGCCCTCATCAAGGGGTAACTGTTGAGCGCAGCGATGCAGGATGGTTCTGCTCAGCTCATGAATCTAAGTTTGCAATCAATGGAGCTTTGGAATTTGGACCTGCAAC
>CAZSWE010000134.1:0-2010 GCA_964610715.1 uncultured Candidatus Planktophila sp. | reverse complement strand
CAGAAGGAACTCTTAAGGTTGCAGCTCCAAAGCCAGGAAAGGTTGTTGCTTACGAAGCAGCGATGAAGGCAGCGGCTGCAGAACCTGCAGAAGGCGCAACAACATTGAAGAAGAAGGCACAGGAGAAGCTTGCAGCTAAGGCGAACCCTGTTGTTGAAGTGTCCGAGCCAGTAGCAAACGAAGCTGTGGCAGAGGTTCCAGCTGAAGATGTGACTCCAGAAGTTGTGTCTGAAGTTGTAGAAACTCCAGCAGAAGAAGCGGCTGCAGAGTAGCCATGATGGATGAAGCCCTAGAGCATTTGGTCAAGGGAATCGTCGATAACCCTGATGATGTCGTTGTCGCTGAAAAGAGCGGACGTCGCGGAACAACTTTAGAGGTGCGTGTTAACCCTGAAGATATCGGCAAGGTCATTGGTCGTAATGGTCGTACCGCAAAAGCACTTCGCACAGTTGTAAGTGCGCTCGCAGGACGCACAGTCCGCGTCGATCTCATCGAGACCGACGAAGTTCGCTAACAATGCGTTTGCTCGTGGGGCGAATTGGTCGCGCTCACGGAATTCTTGGTGAGGCGACGATAGAGGTTCGTACAGATGAACCTGATCGTCGCTTTGCCATTGGTGCAACAGTTCAAACTGACTCACATGGAGATCTAAAGATAATCTCGGGCCGAGTTCACAACGGAATCTTGTTATTAGGTTTTGATGGAATCACCGATCGAAATGGCATTGAAAAGCTCCGAAACACAATGCTGTATGCCGATGTAGATATCAATGAGCCGAGTGACAATGAAGATGAGTATCACGTTCTTCAACTTATTGGCTGCCAAGCAGTCCTTGAAAATGGGGATGTGTTTGGCGAGGTAAGTGATGTCATCAACCTTCCTGGTCAGGATTTATTGGCGATCAAGACTCCTGCGGGCGAGCAATTGATTCCCTTTGTTCATCAATTAGTTCCAACTGTAGATATTGCTAATAAGAAAGTAGTTGTGATACCTCCAGCTATAACAGGAGTCATGGAATGAAAATTGATGCGGTAACAATTTTTCCTGATTACTTTGCACCACTGCAGCTATCTCTGCTTGGAAAAGCCCAAGAGCAAGGTTTAGTTGAGTTTGGAATTCACGATCTGCGCTCATTTTCAACTGATAACCACAACACGGTAGATGACACTCCCTATGGCGGCGGCGCTGGAATGGTGATGCTTCCTGAGGTTTGGGGTAAGGCGCTGGATCCATTAATGAGTTCAGAGACAGATCTGATTATTTTGACACCTGCAGGTAAGCGATTTGATCAACCAATGGCTGCCAAGTTCTCGCAATCAGCTCACCTGGTATTTGCATGCGGACGCTATGAGGGTATTGATGATCGTGTGCGACAACATTATGAAAGCAAGGGTTATCGTGTTCATGAAGTCTCGATCGGCGATTACGTACTTGGTGGGGGAGAAGTTGCATCTCTCGTGATGATTGAAGCGATAACTCGTTTAATTCCAGGTGTTCTAGGAAACCCGGAATCATTGGCTGAAGAGTCACACAATGAAGAGGGTTATCTTGAGTATCCAAATTTCACTAAGCCATCTGTATGGCGAGAGCTGGAGGTTCCGCCGGTGTTGCTGAGTGGAAATCATGGTGAAATTGCAAAGTGGCGCGCAGCCCAAGCGGCAGAGCGCGCAAAGAAGAATCTCTAGCCATCAAGTAGAGTTGCCCTATGTGCAGATTGCTAGCCTTTACATCGCTGGAGCGTAAAAGCTTTTACGATGTCGTAGGTGCAGATTTTGAGAAGTTTGTTGCTTTATCTGCTGAGCATAAGGATGGCTGGGGCTTAGCCCACGATGGCGAAATTCTGAAGGATGTAAATGCCGCTAAGGACTCCGATTCTCTATCGCGGGCAAGTGTAGAAAACATCACCGATGGTGCGCTGTTGCATCTGCGCCTTGCCTCCAAGGGAATCACCATCAATATTGATAACAATCATCCATTCACCCATGGCACCACCACATTTATGCACAATGG
>CAZSWE010000133.1:0-2022 GCA_964610715.1 uncultured Candidatus Planktophila sp. | reverse complement strand
AGAGGAAATCTTTCTCCGCCCCGCACGTTTTCGCGATAGAGCTAAATGGAATGAAGTCCGAGCTGAAAATAAAGAGTGGTTAACTCCTTGGGAGGCAACTCTTCCTAGAGTTCCCGCAGGATCTTCAGCAAGTGAGTTCGTAAGCAAACGCCCATCCTTCTTCGAGATGGTGCACGCGCTCAATCGTGAAGCCCGCGCAGGACGCTCATATTCATTCCTCATCTGGAAAGGTGAGAACCTGATCGGGCAGATTACGTTGGGCGGAGTGATCTACGGGGCTCTTCGTGCGGGCCATATCGGCTATTGGATCGATAGAAATTTCGCTAATCGCGGTTATACAACCCAAGCAGTACTGCTTCTCTCATCTTATGGATTCTCAGAATTGGGATTACATCGCATTGAAATCAATGTACGCCCTGAAAATGCAGCGTCATGTAAGGTCGCCGAGAAGGCTGGATTTACATTTGAAGGCCATCGCAAAGCATTTCTGCATATAGATGGGGCTTGGCGAGACCATGTCAGCTTTGTTAAGTACAACGAATTAATTCAATAAACCCCCCTTGAAATCCACGAGGTTGAAGGGGCTCACCCTTAACCTTTACCCATCATGGCTTCAGGAATTATCTATCTAGCGATTATCGGCATGTGGGTTGCCTATTTTCTGCCTCGCTGGATACATAATAAGAATGAATTCTCAGGAAAGAGCGTAGAAAAATATAAGAGCGCTCTTCGAGTAGTAGCAAGTGCAAATCCTGGCTCAGTGAATAACTCCGGAGCAATCTATACAGATGTCGACCGAGCGGGTCGAGTCGCACAACAACTTCTACGCCGCCGAATAATTTTCTTCCTTATTACTACAACACTCATCCTCACGACTGTAGGTGCAATTATGCAAACACTCGCGTACATCTCTATTGCAATTCCTGTGACAGCGCTACTGATCTATATCGCACATGTGCGCCGACAGGTTAACCACGAAAAGATTCAACGCCGCCGCGTGGATCAATTGCATCGCACAACAGATGGTGTTTCTCATACCAACCTTGCAGATGTTGTTACTTCAAAATCTGCACATGCTCCGGTTATCAACCAAGAACATTGGATTCCACTTTCAGAGCGTGAGCTCTCAGGTGTAACGCTTCTGCCTAAGGGAACTGCGCAAGCGCGCGCTGAATGGCAACCAAATGAAGTACCGCTTCCAACGTATGTAAATGCGCCAAAGGCGGTAACTGCAAAGCGCGTTATCGACCTGACAGAACCTGGCAAGTGGAGCGAAGAGCAACAACGACTTGAGCGTGAAGCGCTCGCAGCAGCTGCTCCATCAGAAGATGAAATCTTTGATCAGCAATTGGCTGAAGAAGCTGTTCGTCGCCTGCGCGATAGCCGCGCTGCCAACCAGTAGTTCAGCGCTTTAAATCCAGCTCGGGAACCACATTCGAGCGCGCCATGCTTCATAGGTGATGACATCACCCATATACAAAGGCAAGAAGTAGGCGAAGTTAAGCGCAATCAAGATAAAGAGCGAAGCAATTGCGATTAAGCCTTTTCTACCGAATTTAGTAAGTGCCATCTGTGCGCAGTAGACCAAGGCCAAGATAAGAAATGGTTGAAAGACAATCGCGTAAAAGGTAAATACTGTGCGTGATTGGTAGAAGAACCACGGCAGATAACCAGCAGCCATTCCAGCAACAATGATTGTCAGCGCAGGATCAAAGTGTCGTGCAATCATTCCACGCAGCCACATTCCTATAACCACACATAAAGCTGCAGTTGCGCTCCACCAGAGCAGTGGTGTGCCCAGCGCCAAAATTTCTTGCGAACAACTTTCTACGCCACAACCCTTTGGTGATTCATAGAAGAAGGAAGTTGGCCTTCCCATAATCAACCAACTCCAAGGGTTAGCTTCATAGGTGTGCTTCTCGGTAAGCGAGGTATGAAAACCAAGAATCTGTTGGTGGTAATGAATAAATGAAGAAACTATATTTGCAGAATAATCGCGACCCCATCCGCGATTGGAGATAA
>CAZSWE010000132.1:0-2043 GCA_964610715.1 uncultured Candidatus Planktophila sp. | reverse complement strand
TAAAGCAGCCGGCTTAACAATCTACTTTGATCCAGCATCTGTAGGTGGAATGAAGGATGTAGATACACAGGAGATAAAGAGTTGGCTGCCGCAGATGGATGTCTTACTTCTTAATGAAGAAGAAGCCACCTACCTAACAGGGCTAACTGATGTTGAAGCTGCACTCGATCAACTCTTGCAAACTTCCACAACGGTTGTCATTAAGCGCGGATCTCATGGCGCTATCGGCAAGAGCCGTGGTGGTGAATCAGTTGCAGTTCCAGCGCTCTCGACTGAAGTTGTCGATACCACCGGTGCTGGAGATTCATTTGCCGCCGGATTTATTTCATATTTTGCGACAAAGAAGGACTTATCCCACGCTTTAATGGCTGGAGCCGAGGTTGCCGCCCATTGTGTTGCAATCGTTGGGGCAAGACCGCGTGTAGGTACCAAGATTTAACGCATTCACTTGGCAGAATACCCGCCATGGCAACGAAGAAGACAGCGGCCCCAAAGAAATCAGCAAAGGTCGTTGGACCTAAACCTGGTGAATTTCCAGGCAAGATCGTTGATATCGATGTCTCTTCTGAAATGTCAGAGTCTTTCCTTGAGTATGCATATTCAGTTATCTACTCACGCGCACTACCTGATGCCCGCGATGGTTTAAAGCCAGTTCATCGCCGCATCCTCCATCAGATGAGCGATATGGGTCTGCGTCCAGAGCGCGGCCATGTAAAGAGCGCACGTGTAGTCGGTGAAGTAATGGGTAAGTTGCACCCACACGGTGACACTGCAATCTACGACGCACTTGTACGTATGGCGCAAAACTTCTCGATGCAGCTGCCACTTATAGATGGCCACGGAAACTTTGGTTCACTCGATGCCGGTCCTGCCGCCATGCGTTATACAGAGGCGCGCCTTGCAGCCGCTGCCATGTCGATGGTGGCAGAAGCTGATGAGAACACCGTTGATTTCGGTCCCAACTACGACGGCCAACTCTCTGAGCCTTTGGTACTGCCTGCAGCTTTTCCAAACCTATTGGTTAATGGCGGTTCAGGAATTGCAGTTGGCATGGCGACCAATATGGCGCCACACAACTTAGGCGAAGTAATTGCCGCAACTAAGTTCCTTATTGAAAATCCAAAGGCAACTTTAAATCAGTTGATGAAACATATGCCTGCGCCAGATTTCCCAACAGGCGGTGAAATCGTTGGACTCGAAGGTGTGCGCGAGGCATATGCAACAGGTAAGGGCTCATTTAAAGTTCGTGCCAGTGTAGAAATCAGCAAGGTGACTTCTCGCAAGATGGGAATCGTCATCAAGGAACTTCCTTTCAACGTCGGACCTGAAAAGGTTGTTGAGCGCATCGCTGACTTAGTGAAGGCGAAGAAGATTCAGGGAATCTCAGACATCATCGATCTGACAGATGGCCAGACCGGCACCAATGTTGTTATTGAGTTAAAGAATGGCTTTGAGCCAGAAGATGTCCTTGAAAAGCTCTTCAAGCTCACACCTATGGAAGATGCCTTCGCTATTAACGCAGTCGCTCTCGTTAAAGGAAAGCCACAGACTCTTGGCCTGAAAGAACTTCTGCAAGTGTTTATCGATCACCGCATCGAAGTTGTCCGTCGTCGCTCTGAGTTCCGTAAAGCTAAGGCTGAAGATCGCCTTTCTCTTGTCGATGGCTTGCTCAAGGCGATTATCGATATCGATAAGGTCATCAAGATTATTCGTGGTAGCGATGATGCAGCAGCAGCTAAAGAGAAGCTCATCAAAGACTTTAAACTCAATGATGAACAAGCTACATATATCCTCGATATGCCACTTCGCCGTCTTACCAAGATGAGCAAACTTGAACTTGAAACTGAATCAAAAGAGCTCAAAGCCACAATTGCAGCCCTTACAAAGCTCTTAAAAGATGAGAACGCAATTCGCGTACAAGTCTCTGATGAATTAACTGCAGTAGCAAAGTCCTACTCAGTTCCTCGTCGTACTCGTATAGGCGCCGAGTAGTAATTTCTTATCCCACGGACACTGTGGGAGACTTCGCCAAATGATTGCCAC
>CAZSWE010000131.1:0-2078 GCA_964610715.1 uncultured Candidatus Planktophila sp. | reverse complement strand
TCACGAGCAATCAGGGCTTCAGACCATTGTGAAATATCGCCAACCATCTTGGCTGCGCGCTGCGAGTACTTCTTCCACTTCTCTACATATTCTGCATCTGCTGGCTGTACTTCTACCTTAGGTAGCTGCAGGAATTTCTGGCTTGCCATGCGATCTGAATCCACCGTTGCCATACGTGGGTCAATCACAATCTCTTTGCGCGCGCTCTTGATGAAGGCGTTAATGGAGCGAGAAAGGGTTGTGCGCCCAACAACTACAACGGTATCTGGAGCTAAGTCATCAGCGATGGTCTTTGAAGTTAGGAAGACGCTGGCATGTGAAATTGCCTTCTCAAAGGTCAGTGGGTCTTCTGCAATTACAGGCCAACCAAGTGCATCTGCAAAATCTCTGACTGCATCGACAGATAGCCCGCCGCGGTCATGTCCAATGACTAAAACACCGCGGGTTGATTTAGTGTAGAAAGTTCCGGGAGTTTTACGATCAAAAATCTTTGGAGCTGTAATAGTTAAATCGTTGAGCCAGTTATCACTCTTGTCGCCAATAAGTGGTTCTTCAAATTGAATGTTGAGATGAACCGGACCGCTCTGCAGAGAATTAAGGGGAAGCTCCATTGGATAGACGCTTCCTGAAACATCTGCGAAGTAACGGACCGCTTTCCCAAAGATGCGCGCTTGCTCAGTTGTCTGGTTAGCACCTGTCTTGCGAAGAGATGCCGGGCGGTCTGCAGTGAGAACGAGCAGTGGAAGATTTGTATGTGATGCTTCAAGAACAGCTGGATGGTAATTAGCCACTGCCGTTCCGCTGGTGCAGACGATTGGTACAGGACGTCCTGATGCTTTAGCTATACCGAGTGCGAAGAATGCAGCAGTTCGTTCATCAATACGTACATGAAGTTTGATCAGGCCCTTAACGCTCGCCTGGTGAAAAGCGATGGAGAGCGGCGCATTACGAGACCCCGGTGAAATCACTACATCGGTGATGCCAGCTTCAACAATCTGGCGAACAATGACGCGAGCAAGCAGAGTGGATGGATTAATCACAGGAGCTCCGCTGTCTTCATAACGCGATTCTTCCACCATTCGTAGCGCTCAGGCGCCACTTCATATCCATTGAAGTCAGGCTCAACTTCAGTGATCTCAATTTCACCGTTAACGATAGGCAGAGATGCGACATCGGCGCCAAGAAGTGAGCCTGTACCTAAGCCACAATCAAAGTTCATCTCTGGAAATGATGCAGCGAGTTGTAGCCCATAATCAATTCCCACAGCACTTTCTAGCGCACTTGATACAACCACTGGAAGTTTGTGGTGTTCAGCCAATTTATGTGCACGCGCAATTCCACCAAGTGGTTGAACCTTAAGCATCACAAGATCTGCGGCACCGCTGAGATCAATGGCAAATGGGTCTTTTACTTTGCGAAGAGCTTCATCAACAGCAATTTTGAGAGGGATATGGATACTGGCCTTTAACTCACGTAGCTCTTCCAGAGTTGCACAGGGTTGCTCAACATATTCAAATGGACCAACTTCCTCATAGAAGGCGTAGAGATTGGTAAGAGCATCTTTAACGCTCCAGAGCCCGTTGACATCGATGCGAATTTTGATGTCACGACCAAGAGAGCGAATCTGCGCCAGACGCACAATGTCTTCACCTAAGTTATCTCCGACCTTGACCTTAAATGTTTTGACGCCTTGATATGTCTCTACGAGTGACTTAATAACGCTCTTATCGTTGGTTGCAGGAATGGTTCCGTTTACTCTTACGGAGCTGCGATAGAGCTTTGGGCGAGGCTTGGTAGCAGCCTCAATTGCGCACATCAGCCAAGGTGCGCACTCTTGATAGTCGTATTCAAGAAATGGTGAGAATTCGCCCCACCCGTATTCACCTTGAAAGAGCGCTACTTCACGAACGTTTATACCGCGAAAGTTTGTCTTGGTAGGCAGCGCAATGACGCGCATACTTTCGAGCAGAGAGAGATCCATGTAATTACGGGCGTCGCGGAAACTTTCCGAAATCAGGTTTGCGCTTTTCCTTGTAAGCATCGCGACCTTCTTGGCCTTCTTCGCTTAAGTAGAAGAG
>CAZSWE010000130.1:0-2087 GCA_964610715.1 uncultured Candidatus Planktophila sp. | reverse complement strand
AAGTCAAAGGCAAGAATGGCCAGTAAAACAGAAATCGTAATGAGCCACTCAGTAGTCGAAACCATTACGGGAGACTAGCATTCTCCATCGTGAGCACTGATCAACTCGAAGACATA
Organism: uncultured Candidatus Planktophila sp.; assembly: GCA_964610715.1. GTDB lineage: Bacteria > Actinomycetota > Actinomycetes > Nanopelagicales > Nanopelagicaceae > Planktophila. The sequence continues at coordinate 1,971 of CAZSWE010000130.1, read as the reverse complement.
TTTAGTGAGATTGAATCACTTTTTAGCGCTCATCAAACACTTGTACGCGTAGTTCTCTCGGGTCGCCGTCGAAATATGCAGACACCACACGAGCGCATCGATATGCGGCCTGTGCTGATCAAGAACTCGATGCAGATTCAACTCACCTATAGCGATGGTCGGGCCATGACCACAAAGAACTATGTACCGGCCGATACACCGCTCCCTTCTCTTCTAAGAGCAGGTTATGCCAACATTTTGCTAGAACAGACTTCTGGTTCAATCAGTATTCGTATTACAAAGAAAGGCGAGCCACTTATTCACCGCACCAGCGAGAAGAAGGAACAAGTTCTTGAGCATGACCGAGCCAAGTCACGTTTACTTGAACCGTCCGACCCCTTTCTCATTGCTGTGGGGATTTCAGATAGAGAGGGAATTCTCAAACCAAGCAAGGCTGATAAGTATCGCCAAGTAGAAGAGTTCTTACGTCTTCTAACTCCAGCGCTGACGAGCGCTATCTCTGCTGGCCATATTCCAACCCCAACTCAAGAGAAGCCACTCACAATTGCTGATCTGGGATGCGGCCATGCCTACCTGACATTTGCCGCTCATCAATATCTACGTGGTCAAGGAATACCAGTTTCAGTAATCGGCATTGATGTCAGAGCAGCTTCACGAGATCGCAACAATGAGATTGCAAAGCAATTAGGGATTTCGGGCAGTATTGAGTTCCGAGCAGAGGAGATTGCGGATACATCTCTGACGAAAGCAGATGTCGCTATTGCACTTCATGCATGTGACACAGCCACCGATGATGCAATTGCGTGGGCAATTAACGCAGGATCTGGGCTGGCGCTGATTGCGCCTTGCTGCCACCACGATATCCAGGCGCAGATGAATGAGATTCCTGAGCCATGGTCGATGTTGACGCGAAATGGAATTATGAAAGAGCGCCTTGGTGATTTATTGACGGATGCTTTGCGAATGCAGATTATGAAGTTACATGGATATCGCGTCGAGGCAATCGAATTCATTGGTGGTGAACACACGCCCCGAAATCTCATGATTCGTGCGGTCAAGACAGGCGCTACAGCTGATTTAGCAGAACAGCAGCGTTATGAGCAGATGCTCTCGCTCTGGAAAGTTAAACCTGCGCTAGCAGCCCTGTTGAGCCGTTAGACTTACCGCCATGTCCAAGGTTCTTGCATCGCTGCCTGTCGGCGAAAGAGTCGGCATCGCATTTTCAGGCGGTCTCGATACCTCTGTCGCAGTCGCATGGATGCGCGCAAAGGGTGCAATTCCTTGCACCTACACCGCTGATTTGGGCCAATACGACGAGCCAGATATTGACTCAGTTCCAGATCGCGCCAAGGAATACGGCGCAGAGATTTCACGTCTTGTCGATTGTAAAACTCCACTCGTTGAAGAAGGCTTGGCAGCACTTGCCTGCGGCGCCTTCCATATTCGTTCCGGTGGAAAGCAGTATTTCAATACAACACCTCTTGGTCGCGCTGTAACCGGCACACTGCTAGTACGTGCCATGCTGCACGACAAAGTTGAGATCTGGGGAGATGGCTCTACCTATAAAGGTAATGACATCGAGCGTTTCTACCGTTACGGACTTTTAGCTAATCCAAATCTAAGAATTTACAAGCCATGGCTCGATGCTGACTTTGTGCGCGAACTTGGTGGACGTAAGGAAATGTCTGAGTGGCTGGTCGCAAATAAGCTGCCGTATCGCGACAGTACTGAAAAGGCTTACTCAACAGATGCCAATATCTTGGGAGCAACTCACGAGGCGAAGAACCTGGAAAACCTCGATGCATCTATCGAAATTGTTTCTCCAATCATGGGTGTCAAGTTCTGGGATGCAAGCGTTTCCATCGCAGCTGAGGATGTGAAGATTCAATTTGTGCAGGGTCGCCCGGTTGCAATCAACGGTAAAGATTTCACAGATGTTGTTGCTCTGATGAATGAAGCTAACGCAATTGG
>CAZSWE010000129.1:0-2119 GCA_964610715.1 uncultured Candidatus Planktophila sp. | reverse complement strand
GCGAGATCAATAAACGACCGGCTCGCTTTCCTTCCATAGAAAGCACTGTGATTCGAACGCCATTGACGCCTACAACGTCGCTAACAACGGGAATTCTTCCAAGGAAATTCATGACAAAACCACTGGCCGTTTCATAAGGTCCTTCAGGAAGCTCAATTCCCGTCTCTTCCATGAGATCTTCCAGTGAAATCAAGCCATCGACTTCAAAATCACCGGTATGAGATTCTTGTGAGACATCTGCTTCATCTGTGTCGTACTCATCGCGAATATCACCAATCAGCGTTTCAACGAGGTCTTCGAGGGTAACGATGCCATCGGTGCCGCCGTACTCATCGAGAACGATTGCTAGATGCTGGCGCTGGTTACGCATTTCAGTCAGCGCAGGCAGAATTCCCTTTGTTCCCGGCAAGTACATAATGTTGCGGGCTAACTCTTGAATCTTGGCATTGTTATTGGCAAGGCTGGTATCCAACAAGTCGCGTACGTGAATAAATCCAACGACTTCATCAGATGATCCCCGTACAACTGGATAGCGAGAATGCGCCTTTTCGATGGCGAGTGAAATCGCTTTACCCACAGTCAGTGAGGCATCCATGAAATCAACTTCGGTGCGAGGCACCATGACTTCATGGACTTGTCGCTCTGAAGCGTTAAAGACTTCTTCAACAATGTCGCGTTCTTCATCTGTAAGAGCTGCGTGCCCTGCAACTAAGTCAAGGAGCTCTTCTTCAGAAATTTGCGAGCGCTGCTCTTTGGGATCAATACCAAAGATGCGCACGACAATACTTGTGGAGTGCGATAAGACCCAGATGATGGGGCGGAAAATTTTGGCAACAACGTCGATAAAGCCAGCTGAATACATGGCGATTTGTTCGGTGCGATAGAGAGCAACTCGCTTTGGAACAAGTTCTCCAAAGACAAGTGAGAAATAAGCAATCACCATAGTGAGTCCGATAAGGGATGCAGCCGATGCAGAGTCACCAGAAAGTCCCCGTGATTCCAGCCAAGGAATGAAATGGTCGCCTAATCGATCAGCGCCTAAGGCAGCTGATAAGAAACCTGTAACGGTGACGCCCACCTGCAAGGTGGCAAGAAGTCGGTTGGGGTTACTGGCAACGGCGGCGACCTTTGCGCCTCGCTTGCCACGGGTGGCAATCTGCTTAATCTGGCTTTCACGTAGAGAGACCAGGGCGATTTCAGCTGCAACGAAAATAGCGCCCAGGAGAATCAGGGCAGCGATCAGGCCCAAAGAGGTAAAGAGTGAGCTACTCGGGTTAGGTTCCATGATGTGAGAAGTCTAGCGAAGGCCCTTCCTATTGGGGCCCGCCTGACATAACCTTTCCCACGCTAGCCAACCGGCTAGCGACCTCATCCTCGGACCGTCGGGCACGTACCTGCCCGGATTAGGAAGTAGAAACATGGCATCAGTCGTATTCGAAAATGCATCCCGCATCTACCCAGGCACAACAGCACCTGCAGTAGACAAGCTCAACCTCACCGTCAACGATGGAGAGTTCCTTGTTCTTGTTGGACCATCAGGTTGCGGAAAGTCAACATCACTTCGCATGTTGGCAGGCCTTGAAGAAATCGACGGTGGTCGAATTCTTATTGGTGATCGCGATGTAACAAACGTTGCACCAAAAGATCGCGATATCGCAATGGTCTTCCAGTCATATGCGCTCTACCCACACATGACTGTTGCAGAGAACATGGGCTTTGCACTCAAAATCGCAGGAGTCGATAAGGCTGAGCGCGATAAGCGAGTACGTGAAGCTGCAAAGTTGCTCGATCTAGAACCGTATCTAGAGCGCAAGCCAAAGGCTCTCTCAGGTGGTCAGCGTCAGCGCGTTGCTATGGGACGTGCCATTGTTCGTGAGCCACAAGTCTTCTTGATGGACGAACCACTCTCAAACCTTGATGCGAAGTTGCGCGTTGCAACTCGTACACAGATTGCTGCTCTGCAGCGTCGCCTTGGAATCACCACTGTCTACGTAACTCACGACCAGGTTGAAGCTATGACCATGGGTGATCGCGTAGCAGTTCTCAAGGATGGCTTGCTTCAGCAAGTTGATTCTCCTCGTAACCTTTACGACAAGCCAGCAAATGTCTTCGTCGCAGG
>CAZSWE010000128.1:0-2217 GCA_964610715.1 uncultured Candidatus Planktophila sp. | reverse complement strand
CGGCATGCAGCTCTTCATCCATGATCATCGGTGGATACATGCCCTCTGAATACCAATCAAGGTGGCCAGATTTCTGAAAGAGCGCTGCCTTTGTTAAGTGAGGCGAGTAAACAAATTCGTAGCTCTCTTCTTCATGGCGCTTACGAGAATAATCTTCCATCGCACGACGAACGATTCCGCCCTTTGGATGAAATACCGCAAGACCAGAACCAATCTCTTCAGGGAAAGAGAAGAGATCCAACTCTTGTCCTAGACGTCGATGGTCGCGCTTTTCTGCCTCTGCAAGTAGCTCGAGATATGCGTTGAGTTCGTCTTGTGAAGGCCAGGCTGTTCCATAGATTCGTTGTAGCATCGGATTCTTTTCAGAGCCACGCCAATAAGCGCCAGCGCTTCGCATCAACTTAAATGCAGGAATGTGCTTGGTGGAAGGCAGATGCGGGCCTCTGCACAGATCTGACCAGACCGGCTGTCCATCGCGACCAAGATTGTCATAAATTGTTAGTTCGGCGCCGCCGACTTCAACGCTTGTTTCATCATTTGCGCCACCCTTAATTCCAATAAGTTCGCACTTATACGGCTCGTGAGCAAGTTCCTTAAGAGCATCGCCTTCGTTGGTAATGCGACGCTTAAATCGCTGACCCTCTTTAACAATCTTGCGCATCGCACTTTCGATTTTTTCAAGATCTTCAGGGGTAAATGGCTGCTGTGGATCAAAGTCGTAATAGAAGCCATCTGTAATCGGAGGACCGATACCAAGCCGAGTTTGAGCAAAGGTCTGCTGAACTGCCTGAGCCATCACGTGGGCTGTTGAATGTCGCAATACTGCTAAACCTTCAGGTGAAGAGATTGATAATCCCTCAACGAGATCTCCATCTTTTAGATCTGTCCAAAGGTCTTTGAGTTGACCATTTACTTTGCAGACCACGATTTCTTTGTTATCCGCAAAAATATGTGTCGGTTTTTGATCTGCCTCCACCGAGCGGACAGCGCCATCTACAGTTATTGAAATCGAGGACATGCGCCTAGCCTACCGAATGAGGTTGGGCGTGGCTTCGAATTCGCGCTTCCATGTCTTGAGATGCATCCCCTATTTTCAATTTCATCTCACCAATATGCGAGATCGGCTGTGCGATACGCAGGCTGGCAAGCGAGAAAGCTGAATCGACATCGGCTATCTCAGAGATATGAATTGGACGGACCTTTACTTCACATTCTTCAATGGCTATCGCACGAATGACTCCAGGTAATACGCCAGCGCTAATTGGTGGGGTTACCCACACTCCCTCGATCAAGAAGAGCAAGTTGGCAACAGCAGATTCGGTTACCTCGTTCTTCACATTGAAGAGAATGCAGTCGTCATAGCCTTCATCCTGCGCAGATTTGAGAAGCCCAAAACGGTGATCATATGGAAATTGTTTATGTTCTTCGCCTGTCACTGTCTGCGAGAAGAAGGTAAAACGTAGCGGGCCAGTCGGCTCTGTATACCCCTCGTGGGATAGATAGTGGCCATCCGAATAAATACAGATACGTAACTTTCCGATTTCAAAGGGTTTCTCGGTGAGCAGCTTCACCAATTCAATTCGCAACTCTTCCTCTGGCGGCATCTTTATCCCAAGTGAGCGCGCAGAGTCGAGCGCTCGTCGCATATGTCGCGCCAGAGCTATCGGTTGGCCATTTACCGTCTTGATAGTTTCGAAAATTCCTGAAGTTTTTGGAAAGCCATGGGAATCAAGTTCAAGCGTCACTGAGCGCTCCCCCCGCAATAGATATAAGTCTGCGCGCCTTCAATTGCGTCTCTTCCCACTCAAGTTCAGGGTCACTCCCCCAGGTAATGCCAGCACCGGTTCCAAATCGCAACGTTTCATCACCAGTCTTCCAGAAGGTCCTTATCGCGACTGAGAGCAACGCATCAGATCCATTAATCCAACCTAGCGCTCCACAGTAAGGGCCACGAGCACCTTCGGTTTCGCCAATCATGGATAGCGCAGCGCTCTTCGGTGCACCACTTACAGAACCAGGTGGAGTTGTGGCGCCCAGTATCTGAGTCCATGTTGTGTTCTCGTCAAGCTCGCCTGCAACATCCGAAACAAGATGAACCAATCCAGGATGCTTCTCGTGGCGAAATAGTTCCGATACATCGACTGTTCCGGGCTTGCAGATTCGCCCCAAGTCATTGCGCATCAGATCAACAATCATCAAATTCTCGGCTTTATCTTT
>CAZSWE010000127.1:0-2293 GCA_964610715.1 uncultured Candidatus Planktophila sp. | reverse complement strand
GCCAATGGGTTCTAGATTGGGATGGAATTGAGAAGGCTTATGCCTCTGGCATCAAAGCGCACCTGATTAGCAACCCACATAATCCACTCGGTAAAGTCTTTACGCGCCAAGAGCTAACGCGCTTTGCTGACCTTGCCAAAAAGTATGGCGTTTATGTCTTAAGCGATGAAATCCATGCGCCACTCACATTTAGCGAACAAGCCTTCACGCCATTCTTGGTGGTCTCTGATGCAGCTCGCGAAGTCGGGATCACCATCACTTCCTCAAGTAAGGGATGGAATATTGCAGGCCTTAAGTGCGCCATCGTCATCACTGAAAACGAGAAGTTGCACGAGAAGTTAAACGCTATTGCACCTGCTACGCACTACCGGGCTTCGCTACTGGGCGGTTTCGCATCTGTTGCAGCCTTTGAAGAAGGCGAGCCTTGGCTCGATGCCCTGATGATTAACCTTGATCACAACCGAAAATTGGTCGCAGATTTGATTGCAGAGTTAGCCCCTGAGATTGGGTATCTCATTCCGCATTGCTCATACCTGGCATGGCTTGATCTATCGGCCCTTAAGTTAGGTGATGACCCAGCGGCCGTTCTTGTTGAGAAGGCAAAGGTCGCCTTTGTTCCAGGAGTTCGCTTCGGTCAGCAATCGAAACAATTTGTTCGCCTTAATTTTGCAACCAGCCCTGAGATTATTCGAGAAGCGATAACACGTATCGCCTCACTGAGGTCTTAACGCGCAAAAGTGCGCAAACTGGAGTATTTTTATACCCATGAAAGCGCTACGTAGACTTATTGCCGCAGTCACTGTGGCAATTCTGGCCTTTCGCGCCATTGGTTCGTTCCTCTCATGGGTTGAGAAGCAAGATGACTCCAACACTGATGCCTGGATTGATGAAGATGAATTTGAAGATGCTAAATGAGCGCTGATACATATATCCCTGGTACCTGCAATATTGGCAAAGGAGAAGTTCGCCGTCGCCAAGTAGTTGCGCTCATCGGAGCCGCCTTGAGCGTTTTCACTTTGGCAGGTCTCATCTCAACAAGTGCAGCCCCTGGCGCTCGACTAGGAATCTTTATTCCATTATCTGTAGCCTCTATTGGTTGGGTTCAATCACGTAAGAAATTCTGTTTAGCCTATGGCTTTATGGGCACCTTTAACTTTGGAAAGTTAGGCCAGCTTTCTAAGGTCGCTGACAAGAGCTCGCTAGCGGCAGATCGTAAAACTGCCTTCTCAATCTTGGGGCAATCGCTATCACTGGCGGCGATTCTGACCCTCATTGTTTATCTGCTACCTCTGACTTAACTTCTTAGCTCTTACAATTTCCCTCACTTAGTGCCATTGTGTACTTGTGAAAATCATTATCCACACCCGGCATGCAGAACTCGCAAGTGACTTTAAATCAATCGCTGAAGAGAAACTACTTTCAATGGAGCGCTTTAGCGTCACCATCGACCGTGTAGAAGTTGAAGTGATGCACGAGGCAAACCCGCGTCAAGGAAAGAACTCTCATCGCGTCATCATCACCTCACATGGATCAGGGCCACTTTTACGAGCAGAAGAGACTGGCTTTAATGATCTGGCAGCATTTGACGGTGCCATTAAAAGTATTGAGCTACAGATTCGTCGCATCCATGAGAAGACCAAGAGCCATGGACGCAAGACGTTACGAACTATGGAAGTAGATGTAAGCGAATAGTTATCGCTTAGATTTACCTTTTTGATCTGACTTCTGGTCATTCTTTTCGTGTTTTAACTTCTCCGGCTTGGCTGGAGGGGTAGGCATCGGTCCCAAAGCCAAAATGGCAGCATCACGAATGGTAATTGCTAGGGCAACGGCGTTACGACGAGCGGACCATGCAGAGCTCTTCTGCTCAGGAGTTGTTGCGCTTGCCATAACTGTTCTGGCATCTGCATTCGCTTTATCAATTGAGTTCTTGAAGTTTGAGTTGATGATGCGCATTTTAAAATCGCGATCGCGTAAGGCTAGAAGAAATTCGTCGCGGTCAAGTTTGTATTGTTCGAGTGGCGACATATCTGTGTCAGCAGTAGCACTTGGAGATGGCGTTGGATCGGCCTGCGCCGGTGCTGTGCCTACAAGTGCAAATATGAGCAGTACCGCTGCGAATAACTCGGGACGTTTCTGCATGGGTAAATAGTAGATGCGAACGGGTGTGAATATTCTGTGAAAGGGCTCATGAGTCCGTGTGCAAGGGTGCGGTTTGGTAGCAAACTCACACAGGGCGTGGCAGGGTATAGCCATGAGCCAATTAATCATGATTATTGATGACGAAGCGGGT
>CAZSWE010000126.1:0-2299 GCA_964610715.1 uncultured Candidatus Planktophila sp. | reverse complement strand
CCAAGTGCAATCAATACCCAGACAATTTTGGAAGCAATTGACCCTGATAAAGATGCTGATGGTTTACATCCGATCAATTTAGGAAGGCTGGTTGCAGGCTATGCCGCACCTCTTCCATGTACACCACGCGGAATTGTTGAGATCATTAACCATTACAAGATTCCATTAGCTGGAGCAGAGGTTGTTGTTATTGGTCGTGGCCTTACAGTTGGTCGCCCCCTTGGGCTATTGCTTACACGTAAAGCAGAAAATGCCACTGTAACTTTGACGCATACCGGCACAAAAGATTTAGCCTCACACACGCGACGAGCAGATATCGTTGTTGCAGCCATTGGCCAAGCGCACTTTCTCAAAGGCGACATGGTCAAAGCTGGTTCTACAGTTCTTGATGTTGGAATCTCTCGTACTGATGCTGGACTTGTTGGCGATGTAGATCCATCTGTGATGAAGGTGGCAGCCTTTGTTGCGCCAATGCCTGGGGGAGTCGGACCGATGACTCGCGCCATGCTCTTAACAAATGTGGTTGATGCATGCGAGCGATAACTTCAATACAACTTCGCGTGGCATATATCGTTATTGCGCTCGGCGTAATTGCGGGCATCGTGGGCTTTGTTCGCTCTGGCGCCCTTGCTATCTCGGCCGGAACAGCTGTGATTGCCCTCGCACAATGGAACCAACGTAAATTTGAGCGCTACCTACCACTTGCGATTGCGCTTGTGCTCTTTGGACTGGCTATCGCCCTTCCGAAGGGGTTGTAGAGTTCGCTCGATATCAAGATAACCCGATATCAAAGTATTGGGACAACTCGCTCAAAGGGATCATCATGGCAAAGAAAGTCACCGTTGTAGGTGCAGGTTTCTACGGTTCAACTACCGCTCTCAGGCTCGCTGAATACAACATCTTCGATGAAGTTGTACTCACAGATATTCTCGAAGGAAAGCCTGAAGGTTTAGCGCTGGATATGAACCAGTCTCGTTCCATCGAAGGCTTTGAAACAAAGATTACTGGCGCAACCACAACACCAGAAGGTGCAGGCTATGAAAAGACTGCCAACTCTGATGTTGTAGTTATTACCGCCGGTCTTCCACGTAAGCCAGGAATGAGCCGTATGGATCTCATTGGAGTTAACGCCGGAATCGTCCGTGGCGTTGCTGAAAATATTGCAAAGCACTCACCCAACGCGGTCATCATCGTCGTCTCAAATCCACTTGATGAGATGACAGCCCTTGCCCAACTTGCCACCAACTTTCCAAAGAATCGCGTGATGGGTCAGGCTGGAATGCTCGACACTGCGCGCTTTACCAACTTTGTCGCTGAAAAGCTCAACGTTCCGGTCGGCACAGTAAAGACTCTTACCCTTGGTTCACACGGTGACACCATGGTGCCGGTACCAAGTCGTTGCACAGTCAATGGAGTTCCACTTTCAGATAAATTGTCACAAGCTGAAATCGATGAACTCGTAGATCGCACCCGTAATGGTGGCGCTGAAGTTGTAGCGCTGCTGAAGACAGGTTCTGCTTACTATGCGCCATCTGCAGCAGCAGCTCGTATGGCAAAGGCAGTCATTGAAGATTCTGGTGAAATCATGCCAGTCTGCGCCTGGGTTGATGGCGAATATGGAATCTCTGGCGTCTATCTGGGCGTGGAAGCAGAGCTCGGTAAGTCAGGTATTCGTAAAGTTGTTGAAAGCAAGCTCACTGATTCTGAAGTTGCTTCTCTCAAAGAAGCCGCAGAAGCAGTACGAGCAAAACAAGCTGATGTAAAGGATATGTAATATGTCAAAGATCAAAGTACAAGGCACTGTCGTTGAACTAGATGGCGATGAGATGACTCGCATCATGTGGCAGTTCATCAAAGATAAGTTGATCTTGCCTTACCTCGATATCAACCTTGAATACTACGACCTAGGCATGGAACACCGCGATGCCACCGATGATCAAGTCACTATTGATTCAGCGCGAGCGATTCAGAAGCACGGCGTCGGAATTAAGTGCGCAACTATTACCCCTGATGAAGCGCGTGTAACTGAGTTTGGCCTTAAGAAGATGTGGAAGTCTCCTAACGGAACCATTCGTAATATCTTGGGTGGAGTTATTTTCCGCGAGCCAATCATCATCAGCAATGTGCCACGTTTGGTTCCACATTGGACCAAGCCAATCGTGATCGGCCGCCATGCCTTTGGTGATCAATACCGTGCAACAGATCTCAAGATTCCAGGTCCAGGAAAGCTGACGCTTACCTATGTTCCTGAAGGAGGCGGCGAACCGCTCAACCTTGAAGTCTTCAACTTTGAATCATC
>CAZSWE010000125.1:0-2306 GCA_964610715.1 uncultured Candidatus Planktophila sp. | reverse complement strand
GCCTTTGGATTTAAAGGCCCTGATCAACAGAAGCCTGCTGGAGTTCTTTCAGGTGGAGAACGTAACCGACTTAACTTGGCTTTAACGCTCAAGCAAGGTGGAAACCTACTTCTCCTCGATGAACCAACAAACGACCTTGATGTTGAAACATTGGGTTCACTTGAAAATGCGCTCCTGGAATTTCCTGGTTGCGCAGTCGTGATTTCTCACGATCGCTGGTTCCTTGACCGCGTGGCCACACATATCTTGGCCTACGAAGGCGAATCCAAGTGGTTCTGGTTTGAAGGTAACTTTGAATCCTACGAAGAGAACAAGATCGCACGTTTGGGTGCAGATGCAGCTCGCCCACATCGTGTCACGTATAGAAAGCTCACACGCTAATGATTTATACCAACCAACAATTTGTTCGCTGGGATGACATTGATGCATTTGGTCATGTCAACAACGCCAAGTATTTGACCTATATCCAAGAGGCTCGCTTTCAATGGTCTTGGTATCAGTACGCTGCTAAGAACGAGAAGCCAACCTTGGTTGAGATGGTCGTTGCTAAAGCTGAAGTTGATTTCCTCGTACCCATCTACGAAGGTGGACGTTTCTACGATGTCACTCTCTGGGTAGAACAGATTGGTAATTCATCATTTACCTTGGGCTATGAAGTTATCGGCGATAACGGAGTGGTTCATGCAAAGGTCAAGACTGTGCAGGTCGCTGTATCTATGGAGACCAAGAAGTCGCGTCCACTTACAGATCCAGAACGGGAATTCTTGAAGCAATACCTCAAGGCGTAATTGATGCCAAAGAAAATCCACCCAGGTTGGATTGCAGCAACAGTTACCTTCTTTACCTTGATGGCAACTGCCGGATTTAGATCGGCGCCCTCGGTACTCATCGTTCCTCTTGAAGAAGCCTTCGGCTGGTCACGTTCTCAAGTGGCTTTTGCTGTTTCAATCAACGTACTGCTCTTTGGTTTAGTGGCTCCATTTGCTGCAGCGCTGATGGAGCGATTTACAGTTCGCAAAGTTGTGATGTCGGCGCTCATGGTCGTTGCAATCAGTTCATCTTCGACAATCTTTATGACCCAGCCGTGGCACTTATGGGCGCTCTGGGGTATTGGAGTCGGAACTGGCGCAGGATCTATGGCGCTGGTCTTTGCCGCAACTATTGCCAATCGTTGGTTTATTGCTAAAAAAGGAATTGTTGTTGGTGCGCTAACTGCCGCAACTGCAACTGGGCAGCTCATCTTTCTGCCGCTGCTCTCACACTTTGCCGTTACTTACGGTTGGAAGAGCGTCTCACTGACCGTTGGTGGTGCATCAGCGCTCGTTGTTCCTTTTATCTACTTCTTCTTAAAAGAGAAACCAGAATCTCTCGGAATCACTCCTTATGGAGCACCTGATGGCTGGCAGCCAACAGCGCCCCACGACATGTCGGCCGGAAAACTTGCCATCGATACCGCGGTGCAATCGAGTAAGTCACGAGATTTTTGGATTCTCTTCGGAACATTCTTTGTCTGTGGGCTTTCAACGAATGGGTTAATTGGTACTCACTTTATTCCTGCAGCCCATGATCACGGCATGCCGACAACTGTTGCCGCTAGCCTGCTTGCACTCATTGGTGTCTTTGATGTTATCGGCACAATCTTTTCGGGTTACCTCACCGATCGCATTGATCCACGCAAATTACTCTTCTTCTACTACGGGCTTCGAGGCTTATCGCTCTTCTTACTTCCCTCAATTCTCTACAGCACCCTGCACCCTTCCACTCTGGTTTTTGTTATTTTCTACGGCCTCGACTGGGTAGCAACTGTTCCGCCGACAATCGTTCTCTGCCGCCATGTACTAGGTCCAGAGCGTGCAACAGTGGTCTATGGCTGGGTATTTGTTGGCCACCAGATTGGCGCATCTGTTGCAGCAATTGGAGCCGCAATATTGCGGGTCAGGCTAGGTGACTATGCCGTCTCGTTCTACATTTCAGCAACGATGTGTCTTGTTGCAGCTTTAGCCGTCTTGCAGATTGCGAAAACTAAAACTGCTGCAGAGTTACGAGGTTAACGTGGAGCGCGATACCACCAATTACTACGAAGAATTCGGGGGAGAACCCTTCTTCGCTGACCTGGTCTCGCAGTTTTATGCGCACGTGGCTACCAATGAAATCTTGCGTCCGATGTATCCAGAATCAGATATGAAAGGTGCAGCGCGCAGGTTGCAGCTATTTCTTGAGCAGTACTGGGGTGGGCCAACTACATACCAAGAAGAGCGCGGACATCCAAGGCTACGAATGCGCCATGCGGGATTTCATATCAATCC
>CAZSWE010000124.1:0-2313 GCA_964610715.1 uncultured Candidatus Planktophila sp. | reverse complement strand
AGGTGATTCTGCCCTATTGGGCGAAAATCGCAGCAATAGTTCTAAGATAGGCGCATGTCGAAGAACGTTAAGCGCCAGCTACCGAACCCAATAAAGCTTGCACAGTTGATGCGCTTTCGAGGACCATCTTTTAATCGCAAAAAGGCTCGTTTAACTCGCGCGGCCACCATCTGGGATCTGCGCGATATCGCTAAGAAGCGCACGCCACAAGGACCATTTGATTACACCGATGGCGCAGCGGAATCTGAAGCCTCACTCGATCGTGCACGTCAGGCATTCCGCGATATCGAACTTGTTCCAAATATCTTGCGCGATGTTTCAAACGTTGATCTGACTCGCGAAGTCTTTGGCGTCACTCACCAGATGCCGATGGGAATCGCACCAACAGGATTTACTCGTTTGATGCAGACCGAAGGCGAAATAGCTGGTGCGCGTGCTGCGCAAAAGTTTGGGATTCCCTTCTCGCTTTCAACTCTTGGAACAACTTCTATCGAGGATGTTGTAAAGGCTGCTCCTAATGGCGATAACTGGTTCCAGCTTTACATGTGGAAAGACCGCGAAGGATCGATGGCGCTGGTTGAACGCGCACGTCGAGCCGGCGTAAAGACGCTGCACCTAACTGTCGATGTTCCAGCTGCAGGACACAGATTGCGCGATACCTATAACGGTCTGACTATTCCCCCAACTCTGACTGTAAAGACCTTGCTTAATGCCATTCCTCGACCTGCTTGGTGGATGAACTTCTTAACAACTCCTGCCATTGAATTTGCATCAATGTCATCATGGAACGGAACCGTCGCTGAACTCCTTGATTACATGTTCGATCCCACAATGACATTTGAGGATCTGAAGTGGATACGTAGTGAATGGGATGGCAATCTCATCGTTAAAGGTGTGCAGAATTTAGAAGATGCCAAGATGGCCGCCAAGTTAGGCGCCGATGCAGTTCTTCTTTCCAACCATGGTGGTCGTCAGCTCGATAAGGCGCCGATTCCGCTGCACCTACTTGCAGATATTAAGAAGGAGTTTAAGAAAGATTTCGAACTACATATTGATACCGGAATCATGCATGGCGCAGATGTTCTAGCGGCAATCGCTCACGGAGCTAACTTCACTTACATCGGTCGCGCTTATCTATATGGCCTCATGGCTGGCGGACAAGATGGCGTAGAACGCGCACTAACAATTATGCAGGGGCAGATGATCCGAAATATGAAGTTGCTAGGTGTGCGTACTCTCGACGAACTACAGCCTCGGCACGTGCGCTTGCTACATCGCGGGTAGAGTCTCGAACGACTAGTTCAGGCTGGAAGTTCACCTCTTGATGAGCGTGCGTATCAATTCCTTCACACTCTGAGAGCAATAGTTGCGCTGCAACTGTGCCAAGTTGATAAGCAGGTTGAGCAATTGATGTCAACGGAACGGCCGCAGATGGCGCGAATTCAATATCGTCATATCCAATAATCGAAATTTCATCAGGGATACGAATTCCACGCGCCAACAATCCACGCATCATTCCAAGTGCCAGCAAGTCATTGGCGCAGAAGATTGCAGTTGGCCTACTTTCGAGGGCAAGGAATTGTTCAACTGCTTCCTCGCCTGCGGCAAAGGTCATCGTCGCAGTTGTGATTGCAGAAATCTTAAGCTTGAGTGATTTAGCAGCGGCGGCTACTCCTTTAGAGCGATCAGCTGCTTGAGGAATAGTGGCAGGGCCGCAGACCCAAGCAATATTTGTGTGGTGAAGGGATGCCAGATGTTCAATTGCGATTTCGCCACCGCGCACATCGTTGACTGATACTGAACATTCAGTTGAAGTCTTTCCGGCTGCGTCGATCAGAGTCACAGAAATGCCGCGCTCTTTGAGCATCTTGATATGTCCTGGCTTCAAACTAGTTGGCGTGATCAATACACCTTTGACCATCTGTTCAATCAGAACGCTCATAAAGCGCTCTTCCCGCTGATGGCTCTCGCCGGTGTTGCAGATAAAGACTGCGTAATTCTTCTTAGCGGCTGCATCTTCAACGCCACGGGCGACTTCAGCAAAGAATGGATTAGAAACGTTAGGGACAACTAAGCCCAAAGTGCGGCTATGGCCAGCTGTCATCTGCTTTACATAACCGTTGGGGTTGTAGCCCAACTCTTCGATCACTTGATGAACGCGCTTGGCTGTTTCAGGAGAGACGATGCCAGGGCGGTTGAGCACATTGGAGGCGGTGCCGACTGATACCCCCGCCTTCTTGGCGATATCGCGCAGGCTAATAGTCATAGCGGCAATGATGGACTGTTCAATTGAGCAAAGTCAATTGTGTTCAA
>CAZSWE010000123.1:0-2344 GCA_964610715.1 uncultured Candidatus Planktophila sp. | reverse complement strand
ACTCTTCATCAGTGCCAGGCACTACGAAGAACTCCATCTCCATCTGCTCAAATTCACGAGTACGGAAGATAAAGTTTCCTGGCGTAATTTCATTACGGAATGATTTACCAATCTGGCCGATACCAAATGGTGGTTTTTTACGTGAAGTAGTCAGTACCTGATCAAAGTTGATAAAGATTCCTTGTGCAGTTTCAGGGCGAAGATAGGCCAGCCCTGATTCATCCTCAACCGGTCCAAGGAATGTCTTGAGCAGACCAGAGAATTGCTTAGGAGTTGTGAACTGACCTTTATTGCCACAGGCAGGGCAGTTCATGTCGGCAAGGGATGCCAACTTCTTGCCATGCTTTGCTTCATAGGCTTCTTCTAAATGGTCTGCGCGATAACGCTTATTACACGCAGTACATTCAGTAAGCGGATCACTAAATGTTGCAACGTGTCCGGATGCTTCCCAGACTTCACGCGCCAAGATGACAGATGAATCAATACCGACAATATCTTCGCGACCCATAACCATGGACTTCCACCATTGGCGCTTTACATTGTTCTTGAGTTCAACTCCGAGGGGACCGTAATCCCAAGAAGCGCGCAGGCCTCCATAAATTTCAGAGGAAGGGAATACAAATCCACGACGCTTTGATAGCGAAACGATATTTTCTAGACGGTCTACGGCCATTACTTTGCTCCATCCGGCTGGCTGTCGGCGAAGAGCAACGGGCGTTGCTCACGAAGGATAAGTTTACTCGTAGGCCCCGGGCTCATCGATCGCGCGAGCAAGAACTGGAATCGCTTCTAACTTTGCCCGCGTAGAACTTAAAGCTCTGCGATAAGAACCGACGTTCTCCCATTCGGTGGTCAGCACCCAGAGAGTTGGTTCATCGAGATTCTGGCCGACAGAGCCTGACTTAAATCCAGCCGCCTCCGCGAGAACCGCCTGGACCGCCTCAAGTTCAGCGCGAAAATCCACAGCGCCCTGTAACTGGACCTGAAAACGAGCGATTGCGAGCATGGCGCCAGCCTAGGGGGCGCAGGCATGGAAATGAAAATCATTTTCATTTATGGTATTTTTTGCCTATGAATACAGCCATCGTCCTCGCCGCCATCACAGCGCTTGCAACTACTGCAGGCGGATTCCTTGCAATTAAATCAAAGGATCGCCTCCACTTAGTACTTGGCCTCTCTGCGGGTCTACTTCTTGGCTTGGTCGCCTTTGACCTTCTCCCTGAAGTCTTTGAACTCGGTACTCAAGAAATTTTCCACGCACCGGCTGTCTCAGTAGCTCTCATAGCTGGATTCCTTCTCCTGCATTTCTACGAGCAACTATTTGGTTCGCACGAACCAGCAGAGTCAGATTACGGACACGATCACAAACACTCATCAAGTGTCGCCGGTTGGTTGGGCGCACTTGCGATGGGTGGACACGTATTTCTAGATGGTCTCGCTCTTGGTGTGGCATTTAAAGTCAGCTCAGATTTAGGAATTGCAGTCTTCATCGCACTTCTTGTTCACGCATTTAGCGACGGCCTTAATACCGTTTCATTTCTGATCAAGAGCGGTAAGTGGGGTAAGAAGGGTATTTGGCTCCTTGGAGTCGATGCGATTGCCCGCGTAAGCGGCGCAGCACTTGGAACAACTCTTGCGCTCGGCGATAACTTGATTGCTATTTACTTGGCAGCTTTTGCGGGAATTGTTATCTATCTTGCGACTTCACATATTCTTCCTGAAGCACATTCACGCCACTCATCACGCCTCACAATCTTGGCGACAATATTTGGCGTTATTGTGATGTGGGGCTTGGTCAGCTATCTTCATAGCGGCGATGCTCATAACCACGGGTCTAGTACAGAAGTTCACGAAGAGCATCACGATGATTAAGACCATGAGCACGAAGATGAGCACCACGACGAAGAGGATCATGCAAAGTAATGTCCCGCTCTAATCCTCGTGTCTTAAGCACTCTAGAGCGCGCCGGCGGTTTTGCAAGTGCGCAAGAGGTGTACCGCTTGATGCAACGCGAAGGCGAAAGCATCGGCCTTACAACCGTGTATCGCGCTCTACAGAGCCTAGTGAACGACAAGATTGTTGATGTACTGCGCCGCGATGATGGTGAAGCTATCTATCGTCTCTGCGGAGAAGCGCATCATCATCACTTAGTCTGTAAAGGTTGCGGCGATACTGTCGAGATTGAAGGTGGAGCAATTGAAAAATGGGCCAAAGTCATGGCTGAGGAACATGGTTTTCGCGAAGTGGGCCACACTGCAGAGATTTTTGGCCTCTGCAGCAAGTGTTAAGACTGGCACACTAGCCACATGACAATCTGGAGAACGGTCAGCGCCGTTATTGGAAT
>CAZSWE010000122.1:0-2351 GCA_964610715.1 uncultured Candidatus Planktophila sp. | reverse complement strand
CGATTTAGTTTTGGTGTTGTTCCAAAGACTTTAAATTCGCCTTGTGCGTTGGCTTTAACGAGTATGCCTTCACCTGAAGCAACTCCAACGCCAGTCAACGCTGCGATATTTACATAATGTCCAACTAAGACCAACAGACCTGTTTTATTCCTATGGTTCTGTATCTGCTTACGTACCGCTGCAGTTTGTGGATGGTTAAGGGCATCTGCCTCTTCAAAGAGTGAATCTAGATTTTTATTCAATCTAACCTTACCGAGACCAAGAAGCTGCGCTGTCTCTTTGGCGCGACACCATCTGCTGGTCTCTACTCGAAAAATCTTTATCTCTCGACGTTGCAACCATCCACCGACATCTTTTGCATCTTGGCGACCCACATCTGAAAGATTGCGTTGAGTAGAACAATCGTTGAGTTTAAAGTTATCCGGATCTCCGACTCCTGGCGCGTAGCTATGTCGCATCAGTAGGACGTAACCCTTTGGAGCGCTGCCTTGTAACTTGTCCCAGATAAGCAGTTCATTTGCTGAAGAACTCTGAGCTGTGAGTGAGAAGAGCAACGTCAGCGCAGTTGCCAGAATTAACCGCTTCATTATTGAAGATTTAGAAGTGGAAACTTCTTGCCCGGGTTCAGGATTGAGTTGGGATCAAAGACTGCTTTGATGTTGCGCTGTAGGGCCATGACAGTTGGAGAGATTTCATCAGCAACTAAAGCTGACTTAATTGAGCCAATTCCATGTTCGCCACTTGCAGTACCGCCAAGTGCCTGCGCGATAGCAACTATTTCACCGAAGACTTTCTGGGCAAGGGCGGCAGCTGCTGTATCGCCGTGTTCGTGAACGATTGTGGGGTGCATATTTCCATCGCCGGCATGGCCAAAGATGCCAATAGTCAGGTCGCTACTAGCGCTGAGCGCCTCAACCTTTTCTACAAACTCTGCAATCTTGGTAATGGGAAGCGCTACATCATCTAGAAGCGTCGCACCCATGCGCTCGAGCGCTGGATATGCCATCTTGCGCACGCGAATCAGATCAGCGGTATCGGCTGGATCTTCAGAGAAGACTCCATCGATTAAATCAAAGTTCTTACATACATCGAGCGCTTCTTGGCAGCGATGTAAGTTTTCATCTAGCTGCATAATCAAGACTGAGCCTGCAATTTCAAAACCAAGCGGGTGCCAAGCCTCCACTGCCTTAAGCGTTGTCTGATCGACAATTTCAAGCATCGAAGGCTTAAAGCGCAGCAATTGAGCAGATGCTGCAGCAGCTTTGGCAACGCTTGGAAAGGTTGCAATCAGAGTTGCCGGCGATTGTGGGCGAATCTCTAAATTAAGGGTGAGCTCAGTGATGATTCCAAGTGTGCCTTCTGAACCGATAAAGAGATGGAGTAAGTCGTAGGTTGTTACTGACTTCTTAGTAGCTTTTCCAAGTTCAATGATTTCACCACTAGCTAGAACAACTTGAGCTGCACGCACATGAGATGAGGTAACTCCATACTTCACGCAGCACATTCCACCGGCGTTGGTAGCAGCGTTTCCGCCAAGCGTTGACCAATCGCGGCTTGCCGGATCTGGCAGATAGGCAAGACCTAACTCTTTTACTTTGGTATCTAAATCAAGATTTATCACTCCAGCTTGTACACGGGCAATCTGATTTTCAGCATCAATCGAAATAATCTGGTTCATCTTCTCAAGCGAGATCACTATTGAATCGGCGCTTGAGTTAGCACCTCCCGCTAGGCCGCTACCTGCGCCTCGAGTAACAACAGGAATTTTATGTTCGTTGGCATAGCGCAACGTTGTTGAAATCTGTTCTGCGCTCCGGGCAAGTAAGACAGCAAGTGGTGCAGCAGATTGAGCAAAGGGTGCTTGATCGCGAGAATAAGAGGCTGTGATATCAGGATCTGTAATCAGGTGTGCATCTGCGCCAAGTAATGATTGCAACGCAGATATGTGGCTCACAACGTTAACTCTATCTCGCTAGCGTGGAAGTGAGAACTTATTCTTGCCACGAGATTCAATGAGGCCATCATCTAGCAA
The DNA here is from genome assembly GCA_964610715.1 of uncultured Candidatus Planktophila sp. Lineage (GTDB taxonomy): Bacteria > Actinomycetota > Actinomycetes > Nanopelagicales > Nanopelagicaceae > Planktophila. The sequence continues at coordinate 319 of CAZSWE010000122.1, read as the reverse complement.
GGTAAGCAACGCTTTCTCAAGTTGCGATGGCACATCCCACAGCTGGGTTATCTGGCTCTTTGTCAGAACTTCATTTTCTCGAAGCGCTTGCACAATGGTGCCGCGGCATTGGCGATCGGTGCCATGCCAGCTTTGTCGCCGCTTAACCACATCAGACTTTGGATAATCCAAACTTCGCCAGGTGCAGACGTGCGCAACTGGGCAGATTCCACATTTAGGCGATTGCGATGTGCAGATAACTGCGCCCAGTTCCATGGTTGCCGCAGCCCACAAATGCGGATCTTTCTTAGGAATCAACTCTTCATAGCGAGATTTTTCA
>CAZSWE010000121.1:0-2392 GCA_964610715.1 uncultured Candidatus Planktophila sp. | reverse complement strand
CGAGCCAGTCATAATTTCTGAACGGCTGGAACTTCATCATCTTTCAGTAGATGGAATCATCGAGCTCTTTGAGAAAAAGAGTGATGTAGCAGCGATTGCTGGTCGAGACTTTACTAACCCCCACAAGAATCTGATTGAGAACTCAGGTCCGCTTGCTTGGCGTGTTCCGCAGGTGAAGGTTGATCCATCACTGAACAAGTGGTTTGTCAGATTTATAGTTCTTCAAGAGAGTCGTGAAATTATTGGAAGCACCAGTTTTCATGGAGCACCTGATGGTGAGGGAATGATTGAGATAGGTCTTGGCATTGAACCTGCCTTTCAAGGCAAGGGCTATGCCAAAGAATCACTGCAAGCGATGTGGCGTTGGGCTGTGAGCTTTCCGGAAGTTCGAACCTTGAGATACACAGTCAGCCCCGATAATCTGCCGTCTGTTGCTGTCATCAAGTACTTCGGTTTTGACCACAAAGGTCAACAGATGGATGAAATTGATGGACCAGAAGATATTTACGAGATGAGCGCAGAGAATTTTTCGAAGAGATGGGGATCAAATGAGCGATGACTTTGATGCCATCGTTGGCGATATTGATGATGAGTTAGACCTGACTCTGTATGCAGACGCAGCCGAATTGGCTGAAGAGGTCACCGTTCAGATTCTGGCTGCAATTGAGAAAGGGCTCAAACTCAAGAGCCAATTTCACTTAGTGCTGACAGGAGGCACCCTAGGAGTTCAAATCTCTGAAGCGCTTGTAAATGAATTTAATGCAGATTTAGATGCCTTTAAAGGGCTACATATCTGGTGGAGCGATGAACGCTTTGTTGCAGCAGATAGCGTGGAGCGAAATGCTTTTGCCTTCCATGGCAATATTAAGAATCCGAATATCAGCATCCATGAAGGTCTTGCCAGCGACCAGACAAATAACGTCCAAGATTCGGCTAGCGATTATGCGCTAGCAATTGAGAACGTTGATTTTGATTTAAATGTACTGGGCTTAGGACCTGATGGCCATGTAGCTTCGCTCTTTCCGGGAATGACAGATATTGACGATCAGGGTGGAGTGATTGCCGTAACTGATTCGCCAAAACCACCAGCTGAGCGAATCTCATTTACCATGTCAACAATTAATAGCGCAGAAGAAGTCTGGATTGTTGCAGCCGGTGAGAGCAAAGCTGATGCCGTCACGAAGATCATCGAATTAGATCTCTCGATTCCTGCAAGTTATGTTCGAGGAAATTCTCATACTCGTCTCATTGTTGATACCGAAGCCTTTTTCTCGGAGTAAAACTCCGTAATCTCTGCAGAATTTCAGGGTAGGGCGGTGGCTCATATAGACTACGAGCCTCAACGTTGAGCGTCTTTATAAGCGAATAGGCACTTTCATGACAGCAACCAATTTTGGAATGGTCGGTCTTGGACGCATGGGCGCCAATATCGTCAGGCGCCTAGCTCGCCACAACATCACATCAGTTGTTTATGACGTCAGCCCCGATGCCGTTAAGGCACTTGCCTCAGAAGGATCTATTGGCGCAGCCGACATGGCAGAAATGGCTGCAAAACTTTCTACACCGCGCACCGTCTGGATTATGGTTCCAGCTGCTGTTACTGATTCAACAATTGCGGCGATGGCCGAGCACTTATCTGCAGGCGACACCATCATTGATGGTGGCAATAGCTATTACAAGAATGATTTAAAGAATGCAGAACTATTAAAGGCAAAAGGAATTAACTTCGTCGATGTTGGAACTTCCGGCGGCGTCTATGGTTTAGAGCGCGGTTATTCGCTCATGATCGGTGGAGATGACGCTGTCGTAAAGGCGCTAGATCCAATCTTTAAAGCGCTCTGTCCTGGCGTTGAATCCGCAGAACGCACACCCGGCCGCACAGGTGAACCAGCACAAGCTGAGTATGGATATCTTCACTGTGGCCCTGTAGGTGCTGGCCACTTCGTGAAGATGATTCACAATGGCATTGAATACGGGATGATGGCAGCTTTTGCTGAAGGCCTCGCAATTTTTGAAGCCGCCGATGAGATGAACCCTGCCTACGATCTAGATATCCCAGCGATTACCGAAGTCTGGCGACGCGGCAGCGTTGTTGCTTCATGGTTGCTCGATCTGACTGCACAGGCGTTGGTTGAATCAGAAGAACTTACTGAATACTCAACTCAAGTCAGCGATAGCGGCGAAGGTCGCTGGACGGTGCAAGCGGCGATTGAGGCGGGAATTCCTGCCCATGTATTGAGCGCATCTTTGTATGCACGTTTTGCTTCACGCAACAATGATGAGTTTGCTAACCGCGTCTTGAGCGCAATGCGCTACAAGTTTGGTGGCCATAACGAAAAGCCTCAGGCAGGAAATAAATGAAAGCTGATGCACTCGTTCTCTTCGGTGCAAC
>CAZSWE010000120.1:0-2421 GCA_964610715.1 uncultured Candidatus Planktophila sp. | reverse complement strand
AGACAACTACGGCTGCGCGCTTTGTGTAATGGCGCGCAATCTTGATGGCATTTTCTACTGCTTCCGCACCAGAGTTTTGCAAGATTGACTTCTTCTTGAAATCCCCGGGGGTGAGTCGATTGAGAGCTTCGCAAACTTCGATGTAACCCATATATGGAACTGTGGTGAAGTTGGTGTGGGTAAATGTCGCTACTGCTTCTTGCACTGCCTTTACAACGCGAGGCGCTGAATTTCCAACGTTGACAACGCCAATACCTGCGCCAAAATCAATAATGCGGTTGCCATCGATATCTTCGATGATGGCATCTTGTGCACGGCTGACAATTACTGGAAGCGCAGTTCCTAGTCCCCCAGATACCGCTTCTTTACGACGCTGCATCGCTGCAGTCGAAAGTGGCCCTGGAATCTCAGTGGCCAGATGGCGTGATTGCGGGAGAGGATCCTTTGCTGTCATGCTGATAATTCTAAGCCCCAGCAAAGTTTGTACGAGCCTTCATACCGCTCGGTACAAGTTAGGCTTGCCACATGAGTAACCTGCGAGAGAGCGCACCACTGCTAGATGCCTATCTTTCGTACTTCGAAAAGGCTCGTACTCCGTTCACAATCCCTGGACATAAGCAGAAGACAAGCGCTCTCGATGCAGGCTTAGGCGCAATCGTCGACTCAGATACTCCACTTTACGGAGGGCTCGATGAAATCAAACTCACCAACCAGACGCTGAAGAAAGCAGAAGCTCTCGCTGCACAGTTGTGGGGAGCAGATTACGCACGCTTTTCAACCGGTGGTTCTACCCATGCAAATCAAGCAATCATCTTTGCGCTGGGTCAACCAGGCGACAAGGTCGCTGTTTCACGAACTGCACATAGATCTGTCCTAAGCGCTCTTGTCCTTGCCGGCCTTGAACCCATTTGGATGAGCCCGGAAATCGATAGCGCAACTGGCGTTCCGATTGGAATTGCAGTTACAGAATTGCAGAGAGCCCTTGCAGAAAAACCAATTGCCATCTTGCTCACCGAACCTGGTTATCTTGGGACAATTTCAGATCTACCCGCTCTCATCAAAGTTGCACATCAAGAAAAAGTTCCAGTGATCTTGGATGCGGCATGGGGTGGCCATTTTGGTTTCCACCCAGAATTGCCACAACATGCTTTTCAGATGGGCGCAGATGCTCTGATTACAAGTACACATAAAGCGCTGCCGGGATATAGCGCCTCTGCGCTATTGCTTGCACGCACTGAGTTGTTAAGTGCTGAAAGACTTGAACAGAGCTTTGAAACAACTCACACCACTTCTCCTGCAGGTGCGCCCCTTGCTTCGATTGATGGTGTGCGAGCACTTCTACAAACTCGTGGTGAAGAGTTACTTGAACAACTTCTAGAAAACATTCATCGCTTTAAAGAGACGGTGCAAGCTGAATTTCCACTACCTATCTTTCTCTATCCCAGCGATTTTCCAACAGGGCGATTTGATCCTTCCAAGCTAGTTCTACGAGTGCAGCAATTGGGCGCATCAGGTGTTGATATTGAAGAAGATTTACAGCAACAAGGCATCCGCGTTGAAATGGCAGATCGCGACACCATCGTCTTCCTAGCCACAATTGCCGATGCCACAGCAGATTTTGAACGTTTAGCTGATGTCCTAATTCCGATTCTTAAAAAGCGCCAAGAGCAGCGACGCGAAAGCGCTACCGCCTTGAGTTGGTCTGTGGTTCCACAAAAAGCGACTTCAATGAGAGATGCTTACTTTGCAAAGACAGAGATGGTCGATGCCAAGAGCGCAGTTGGTCGCATCTCTGCAGATTTAATTGCGCCTTATCCCCCAGGTGTTGCAGTTGTTGCACCTGGTGAAGTTCTTACCGAACAGATTGTCTCTGGGTTGCAAGCATCACGCGCAGCTGGAGTACGCATCGCATACGCCACCGACTCAACACTTTCTCAATTTAGAGTCGTCGTTTAGCAGTTACAAAGGCTGGCGATAGACCTTATGTTGTGCAGCTTGTGCCAGCGGGCGAATAGTCATGGAATCAATATTGAAATGATCCGGCAACATCACAGACCAACGAATTGATTCAGCAACATCTGCGGCAGTCAGCGGTCGGGTAACTCCTTCATAGACCTTGGCAGCGCGATCTGCATCTCCGCTAAAGCGCACCTTGGCGAATTCATCAGTCTTAACCATGCCAGGAGCAATCTCTGTAACGCGAATTGGCTTACCGTTGAGTTCTAAACGTAAAGTTTCAGCAAGAGAAGTTTCAGCAAATTTGGATGCAACATAACTTCCGCCATTTTCATACGCACGATGGCCAGCAGTAGATGAGATCAAAACGATATGGCCACGCCCATGAGAAATCATCACGGGCGTCAACGCTTTCACCATACGAACTGATCCCACTACATTGATATCAAAGGTCTTCTTCCAAAT
>CAZSWE010000119.1:0-2514 GCA_964610715.1 uncultured Candidatus Planktophila sp. | reverse complement strand
AGTTCGGTCAGGCGTTCAAAGTTCCAACGGATAGTGCCCAATGAGCCACGAACTTCAATGCTGTATTCGCATGATGGACCAACGCTAATTCGTGAACTTTCAAAGGTGCCGCTTGCCCCATTGGCAAAGCGCATCATGCCTGAAGTCCAATCTTCATTTTCAACTGTGCGAAGTTCACCGGATGCGTTCTTGGCAAAGTGTGAAGTGCCAGGAGCTGCCTCACGACGTTGCTTGATGAAGATCTCAGATTGCGCATTAATTTCGGTGATGTCATCGACTACATACTGGGCTAAATCAAAGCCATGTGACATTAAGTCACCCAAAACGCCAGAGCCTGCAAATTCATTGACGTAGCGCCAGGTAAAGGCACCTTCAGGATCGTTGACGTAATCTGCAATCATCTTGACTTCGACGTTGTAGATCTTTCCAAGCTTGCCGTCACGTACCAGCTCGCGCGCATGAGCAATCGCAGGGGATTGGCGATAGTTAAATCCCACTGCTGTCATCAAACCTTTAGCAATTGCACCTTCTGCAATTTCACGTGATTCAACTTCGCTACGGCCCATCGGCTTTTCAATCCAGAAATCTTTGCCTGCCTTGATCGCAGCCATAGCAATTTCGTGGTGGAGAAAGTTTGGAGAACAGATTGAGACGATATCGACATCGGGATGGTTAATGACATCGAGATAGTTTTCAGTAGCTTGCTCAAAACCCATGAGGTTGACTGCGTTATCGCGCGCAGATTCCAGAGTGTCAGCGGCAATTACTTTACGAATAGCAACGCCAAGTTCAGGGTAACGCTCTGGAACTTGTGAAAGCCCGCGGCTATGTACGCGACCCATCCAGCCAACGCTGATGAGGCCGTAGCCGAGGGTCTTCTTAGCCATGGACACCTACTTCACGCGAGCAGCGCGGGTGGCAGCCAAGATATGTTCGCGAGTGCGTTGTGCGATCGGGAATGGCATATCGACAGGGCAGCCATACATATCTTGTTCGATAATGGCGAAAATATCTGGATTGATTTCAAGTGCGCGCTCAATGATGGGCGCAAACTTTGGTACTCCTTCAAAGCCTGGCTCTGTCATAACTCCCTTAGCAACTGCTTCAACGAATGGAAGATCATTCTTAAGAGTTTCAGCCAAGATATCTGGGTGTACCTGCTTCAAGTGTAGGTAACCGATGCGCTCTGGATAGGCGTTCATCATCTTGATGTTGTCGCCTAAGTAATATGCAAAGTGGCCGGTATCAAGACAGAGGTTGGAATATTTTGGATCTGTCTCTTGCAAGTAACGCTCAACCTCTTGATAGGTACCGATATGGCTATCTGCATGTGAATGGAATTGCTGGTGAATACCGAACTCTTCAAGGAGCGCCTTACCTAGCTTGTTATGTCCTGCAGCAAGTCGCTTCCACTGTTCATTAGAAAGTGTGCGTGATTCGCGCGCTTGGCCGGTCTTGTCATCGCGCCATAGATCAGGGATAACAACCAGGTGTTCGACGCCTAACTTTGACACAAGCGTTGCAACAGCGAGTGCTTGATCCCATGCGCGCTGCCATTGGCTCTCATCTTCTTTATGGAATCCAGTAAATACGGTTCCAGCAGTCATCTTGAGATTGCGCTTACCTAGTTCATCTTCTAGCTGCTTTGGATCTGTTGGCAGATATCCATATGGCCCAAGTTCAATCCAGTGGTAACCAGCTTCTACAGCTTCATCAAGGAAGCGATCCCATGGCACTTGGTGAGGTTCGCTGGGAAACCAGACACCCCATGAATCGGGTGCGGTACCTACGCGGATTTGCTGTGTCATGAGTGGGCTCCTATTTCTTATCTTTTATGCCATTACCAAGCAACGGGCGTTGCTTCTTAATATCTACTGAGTACTTTGCATATGCATCTTGGGTGCTCTTCAACGTTGAAATCGGCGCAATCGGAACATCCCACCAACCTTCTCCGGAAGGTGAATAGAGAAGTGGGTCGCTATTGATGTGAATCAAGGTGGCCGTCTTTGAGGACTTCGCCTTCTTTACCGCTGCATGCAGATCGGCAATTGCAGAAGGGGATTCGTTGATGCTGATGACATCGATTCCAAGGCTTGCTGCATTCGCAGCTAAATCAACAGGCAACTTCTGGTTACCTTCAAAGTTATTGCCTTGCGCATCATGGAATCGGTACTGGGTGCCAAAGCGCTGCGAGCCGATACTTTCGGAGAGATGGCCGATTGAGGCATAGCCATGATTTTGAATCAGTACAACGACAAATTTAAGTCCTTCAGCAACGGCTGAAACAATTTCGGTGTGCATCATTAAATATGAACCATCGCCAACCATGACAATTGGCATCGCACCAGCGCGGGCTGCGCCTAAGCCAGCGGCAATTTCATACCCCATGCAAGAGAAGGCATATTCAACGTGATAGCCAAGCGGTGAACGCACGCGCCATAACTTATGCAGATCACCCGGCAGCGAACCTGCTGCACAAATCACTGTGTCATTTGCATCAGATGCAGATTGCAC
>CAZSWE010000118.1:0-2570 GCA_964610715.1 uncultured Candidatus Planktophila sp. | reverse complement strand
CAATTAAGGATTATGGTCTTGATTTCGCACCTGTGCCTACACGTTATCGCTCTACCTACTTCAGCCATATCTTCGCTGGTGGTTATTCATCGGGGTACTACGGCTACATCTGGTCTGAGGTATTGGATGCAGACACCGTTGATTGGTTTAAGGAAAATGGTGGCTTAAAGCGGGAAAATGGCGAACACTTTAAGAACACGCTTCTTGGTCGCGGTGGATCAATTGATTCAATGCAGATGTTCCGCAACTTCCGCGGACGTGACTCAAAGATCGAGCCGCTGTTGAAGCGTCGCGGTCTGTTGTAAAACTTTAGCCAGCAGAACCTGATCCTGAAGGACCTGCTTTACGTTGCACCTGTGGTGCACCACCGCTGCGTTGTCCGCCGCGGATCTTTGATCCGGTTTCAGAATGGTTTTGAGTACCTGGTGCACCTGGCTTCTTTTTCTTAGCTTCAAGGGCAGCAAGCATTCTTGCTTTCATGTCATCATTCTTATCGGCCATGAGTTAATCCTACTGCTATGAGCTTGATTCCTTGTATTCGCGTAATCTCTCAAGAACTTCTGATTCGCGGTAACGACGATGTCCACCTAATGTGCGGATCGCGGTCAACTTTCCAGCCTTTGCCCAACGGGTTACCGTCTTTGGATTTACATGGAAGCGCTGTGCAACCTCTTTGGGGGTCAAGAGAACTTCGGCATCTGGGATGCGGTTCATGGTGACTCCTTCAATCTTGGCTTGTCCGTTTTGGACCGTATTGGGGTGAAGTATTGCCATTTATTGAGCGTGTGGCAATACCTACGAGGCCTGCTCGTAGGCCTGAACTAAGCGCCAGCGGGACATTAATCGTTGGTATCCAATCCCCGCCATCATTCCATCAGATGCGGCAAGACCTGCAACAGAATCAGTTACATCTTCAATTGAAGAGTCAGCTTCGAGCCCTTCTTCTCCTGATTCACGTAAAGCTTTATCCATGTAATGCGCAAGGCCGCCGTAATCTAATTGAACTAGTGATTCTGGATGAAAGAGTTCAAGCCATGAAAGAAGATTTTCTAACTCTTGTTCTACAGGTCCTTCGCCAAAGGCATTAACAACAGCATCATGGGCGCTATCGCATCGCTGCTTTGCACTTGCGATATCTGTTAGCGCGGTTGAAAAGTAGCCGGTTGCATTTTTTCCACGTGATCGCTCTTCGGGTGAAAACAAAATAAACCAGCGCGGTGGAATTACCCAGGTCTCATTTAAGATGTGTGGGACTTTATCTTCAAGTAAATCAACACCTGCAGTGATTACCTCTTCAAGTGCAGGTGAAACAAAGTATGGAACAACTGTGCTTGGAAGAGAGTCTTTGAAATTATCGAGCGCTGCCCAACAACGAGTTGCAGTTGCCCATGGAGAAACAAAACGAACTCCATCGCGATCTAAAATATGAACACCATCCGGACGACCAGCTGGAGGTTCAGGTTGAACAACTCGATGCATCGCTTGCTGCTCCTCTTTATTAAAAGAGTCAGGATCGATCTCTAGATTTGCCCACCGTAAACGGTCGGCAGGTTCAAATGCCGAAAGTGGTTCGTAAATACGAAGTGAAGCGACGTACGGTGTAGTTCTCACGCACGTGGAATGTAGTTGCCCTCAGCAAATGGATCATCATCATCCTTGCGTGAGGTTGTATCAATCTCGCCATGAAGCTCTTTTGCAAGACGATCAAGATCCATATCTTGCGCGTTGTACTTCAAATCGCGTGCAACCTTAGTTTGCTTTGCTTTTGCGCGGCCGCGACCCATGGGCGACCTCCTTCACTAATTGCTGTGCGTCAGGGAGGTAGGTTATCGCGCTTGACCACTACCTTCCACCGGCCCTTTGCCTGAAAAGGGTGAATGGGAGCGTTAAAGGGGCAGGAATTGAGCCAGATCAGCCCGTAAACCCGAGGCCAGAACCGCTCCACTGTCCAGCGCTTGATCCCATGAGAGCTCGCCTGAGGCTAGGGCTAGCCAGGTTTGGGCATCCATTTCGATGGTGTTTGGCGGGGTCCCACGGGTGTGGGTTGGGCCCTCGCCACATTGAACCGCGGCGTATGGAGGAACTCGCACCTCAATCGCACGACCTGGTGCCTTAACTGTCAGCGCATTCAACGTTGTTTTTACTTGTTCTAAAACTATTGGATCGCGCACTTGTATCCCTGCTTATCGAATTGAAGCTGCAGAGTACTTTGATGCATCTTTGAACTTTGATGTGATCACATTTACACGATTTACAACACGAGTAACCTGTTGTTGAGCATCGCCAGCAAAATCAAGTGGCTGACCGATGAGTTGATCCAAAGCTGTGCGATCTAATGGGATACGCGAATCTGCAGCAACTTCGTCGAAGAAGGTATTTGCTTTGCCTTCGCGGATAGCAATCGTTGCCTTTACTGCATGTTCCTTAATTACTTCGTGAGCGACTTCGCGACCAACGCCTGCTTTGACCGCTGCCATCAAAATCTTTGTTGTTGCAAGGAAAGGTAGTTGACGCTCTAGCTCTGCATTGATTAACGCTGGAAAAGTTCCAAACTCATCAAGGACGGTCAG
>CAZSWE010000117.1:0-2585 GCA_964610715.1 uncultured Candidatus Planktophila sp. | reverse complement strand
GTGGCAGGGTATAGCCATGAGCCAATTAATCATGATTATTGATGACGAAGCGGGTATGCGCGATTTACTGGGGGATGCGCTAAAACTGGCTGGCTTTGAAACCGTTACGGCCGCAGATGCCATGATTGCCCAGACGCTGTTACGAACTACCAAGCCCGATCTGCTGATCGTCGATATCAATATGCCGTTGATGGATGGTTTTGAATTTATTGAACGTATTCGCAGTAATGGTGATAACACCCCTGCGTTGATGCTCAGTGCACGTGGCGATCGCGCAGATATCACTAAGGGTTTGACCCTAGGTGCAGATGATTACGTGACTAAACCCTTTGGACTCGAAGAGTTGGTTTTACGTATTAAGGCGATTCTGCGACGTTCGCAATTCACTGTAGAAACGGCCACAAATTTAAGCAGTGGGCCTATCACTTTAAATAGCGACACTCACCAAGTTACCTTCAATGACGAGGTAGTTGATCTATCGCCGACAGAGTTCCGACTTCTGCACGTACTTCTGGAAAGCAAAGGTCGAGTCTTAAGCAAGACCTATCTTCTTGATGAAGTATGGGGAATCACCTTTGAATCAGAGAGCACCGTTGTAGATACCTACATTTCATACTTAAGAAAGAAGCTTCACCGCGACGGATATGAAGGAATTAAGACTATTCGAGGGGTTGGATTTCAGCTGCAGCCGGAGAAGCAGTGAGGTTATCTCAAACTTCTCGAGTTAGTTTCTTTACCGTATTACTTCTTACCTTCTTTACTGTTGGAATTGGTGGAATCACCGTCAAGCACTCACTCGACGTCGAAGTACAAAAAGTCGATCAAAGCCTTGGTTTTGTAGCCCTTAGCGCCTATGAGAATCCTGGTCAGGCTGTAGGTGCAGCGCTCTTTGCCATCGAGCAGTCAAATTTAGATGCAACTCTCACCTTACTTGCACGCGATGGTTCAGAGACGCTCATTAATGAATCGACTCTCAAGTATCCAGGAGCTCCGACACTAAGCGAGGTAGAGAAAGCGGTACGTAGCGCAGTCCGAGTATCTGCTGAAACGCCCTTTCGCATCCGCACTGTCCCACTTGAAGGTGGAGATTTCATCATCATCGCTCTTTCGACGAGCGAGATAGATGCCAACTTCATTTCAGATCTACAGTACTTGGCTCTTGTCACACTGATTCTTAACTCATTTGCAGCAGGTCTTCTCTTCCTCTACTTCCGTCGCGAACGCCGTACCGCAGATTCGGCATCCCTTGCTCGTATGCAGGAATTCTTGGGGGATGCCTCTCACGAACTTCGCACCCCACTGACTGTCATCAAGGGTTATGTTGAAATGCTTAGCAAGGATCAGTTAACGGCGCCGGCGGATAAATCTCGCGCCTTTAGCCGCGTCGGTAGCGAGATTAATCGTATGGAGACTTTGATTCAGGACCTTTTGCTCCTTGCTGAACTAGGCGAAAGTGGAGCTCGCGATATCGAGACCATTGACTTAAGTGAGATTGTCACGGCTCATGGAACTGATTTCACAACGCTCAACCCAAATCGCACCGTAAGCCTACAAGTGACACCGAGCCTTTTTATTGTCGGTTCTCGAGATTACATCTCACGATTTATTCAGAATGCGTTAACAAATATTGTGCGCCACACAGGTTCGCAAGATGCTGTACGAATAACACTGGTGAAGAGCGGAAAACAGATTGAGCTAATGATTGAAGATGCTGGGCCTGGACTACCTGATAGCGCTTATCGCGAGGATGTTCGCTCGCTCAATAGATTTGATAAATCACGTTCACGTGAAAATGGTGGCTCAGGCTTAGGTATGAGCATCATGTCGGCTGTTATTGAAAAGCTCGATGGTAAGTTTTCGCTGCGCAAGAGTGAACTGGGCGGGCTGGCGATAGTTGTGCAACTGCCAATTGCTTAAACTTTTTTGCGGGTAGCAATCAAGCTAGTAACAGTGGCTGTTCCAATACATAGAACGATGACGCTCAAACTTTGAGTAATAGTGATCTCTGGAATATGAATGCCCGCAATCTCGTGCCAGCCAACTGCATGGCAGGCGTGGAAGATAAGTTTGACTCCAATAAAGCCAAGTACAACTGAGAGCCCACGACCGATATGGATGAGTCTCTCCATCAACCCACCGATGAGGAAGTAGAGCTGACGTAGACCCATTAACGCAAAGACATTGGCGGTGATCACGATGTAAACATTCTGCGTCAGACCAAAGATTGCTGGGATTGAATCCAGGGCAAAGAGTAAATCAGTCATTCCCAGCGCAATCAGCGCGATAGTAAAGGGCTTGACTCCACGTTCTTGGAGCACGCGAATGATTCCGCTCTCTTTCTCATCTTCTCCGTGGGTAGCGCTCTCGGCGTAGAGCTGAATCGCTGTGTAGAGCAAGAAAGCGCCGAAGACGAAGAAGACCGCTTCAAATCGCGCAATTACGGCAGCGCCTACGCTGATAGCGATGACTCTCAGAATAAGCGCAATGACGATTCCAACGAGCAAGGCAAGTTGTTGACGTTCCTTGGAAATCTTGAGCTTGGCCAGAATAATGACAAAGACAAAGAGATTGTCGAATGAGAGTGA
>CAZSWE010000116.1:0-2608 GCA_964610715.1 uncultured Candidatus Planktophila sp. | reverse complement strand
GCAGCGGAATGGGATATGCCGGAGCCCCTGATATCGAAACGCTTCGTCGCGAAGGACGCCTCATTCAAATTACTGCAGCTGGCTTACAAGAGAGCCACCCACATGATGTATTGCATGTGGCCGATGCCCCTAACTACAGCAAGAAGAAATAGCCATGGATATCGAAATCGCTCCCGGAAAACGCGCTCACCAGGCCTACTCTTTCGACGATATCGCCATCGTCCCTAGCCGTCGCACACGTACTCCTGAAGATGTCTCAACTGCTTGGCAGATTGATGCTTATAAGTTTGATCTTCCACTTCTTGCAGCTCCTATGGATTCAGTGGTCTCACCTGAAACTGCAATCGCAATCGGAAAGCTGGGCGGTCTTGGCGTACTTAACCTCGAAGGCCTATGGACTCGCTATGACGATCCACGAATTCCACTTGGCGAAATTGCATCGATGCCAGATAAGCATGCCACTCGCCGCATGCAAGAAATTTATAGCGCACCAATTCGTCCCGAACTCATCAAAGAGCGCATTAAGCAGATTCGCGATGCTGGCGTCACAGTAGGTGCATCTCTTTCTCCGCAACGTACCGCTGAACTTCACAAGGCAGTTATCGATGCCGGTGTTGATATCTTCGTGATTCGCGGAACGACAGTCTCAGCAGAACATGTTGCAGCTGAAAATGAGGCGCTCAATCTTAAGAAGTTTATCTACGAACTCGATGTTCCTGTCATTGTGGGTGGAGTTGCAACTACAACGGGCGCACTGCACTTGATGCGCGCCGGAGCTGCTGGTGTTCTCGTTGGTTTTGGTGGAGGAGCTGCTCACACAACTCGCTCTGTATTGGGCATCGAAGTTCCGATGGCATCTGCAGTTGCTGAAGTTGCGGCTGCTCGTCGCGAATACCTCGATGAATCTGGTGGACGTTATGTTCACGTTATTGCCGATGGTTCTATTGGAAAGTCTGGCGATATCGCAAAGGCGATTGCATGCGGAGCAGATGCTGTGATGATGGGATCAGCGCTTGCTAAAGCTGTTGAATCTCCTGGGCTTGGTTGGCACTGGGGTTCTGAGGCGTATCACCCAGAACTTCCACGTGGTGCACGCATGAACGTAGGCACTGTAGGAACTCTTGAAGAGGTACTTGTCGGTCCATCACATACTTCAGATGGTTCGATGAATCTCTTTGGCGCCCTTCGTCGCGCAATGGCAACCTGCGGATACTCTGATGTGAAATCTTTCCAGCGCGTAGATGTGGTTATTCATGGCCGCTAGCCACGGCGTACTTGTTGTCGATTTTGGTGCGCAATATGCGCAGTTAATCGCTCGTCGCGTGCGCGAGGCCAAGGTGTATTCAGAGATAGTTCCATCATCAATTACCGCAGCGCAGGTGAGTGCCAAGAATCCGGAAGCTATCATCCTTTCTGGTGGCCCTTCATCTGTCTATGCCGATCACGCTCCTAAAGTAGATCCCGCAATCTTCTCGCTGGGAATTCCAGTTTTCGGTATTTGTTATGGCTTTCAAACAATGGCAGCAGCGCTTAACGGAGTGGTTGCGCAGACAGGTAAGTCAGAGTTTGGGCGCACACCACTTTCGGTAATGAGTGGCTCTAAAGTTTTTGCAGGACTTCCTGATTCACAATCTGTCTGGATGTCACATGGGGATGCGGTCTCGCAAGCACCCGCTGGTTTTACCGTCAGCGCTGCAACGAGTGATACCCCGATTGCAGCCTTTGAAGATGCTTCCGGAAAATTAGCGGGAGTTCAATTCCACCCAGAAGTACTGCACACCGAACATGGCCAGGCGATTCTGCAGAACTGGCTTATCAATATTGCAGGGTGTAAGCCTTCATGGACAACTGCCAATATTGCAGAAGATGAGGTCGCCAAGGCGAAGGCAGTTATCGGAACCAAGCGAGTAATTTGCGGGTTATCAGGTGGGGTCGACTCTGCAGTAGCGGCTGCAATTGTGCAACGCGCTGTCGGCAAACAACTGACCTGTGTCTTTGTCGATCATGGCTTGCTACGCAGCGGTGAATCAGAGCAAGTACAACGTGACTTCGTTGCAGCAACAGGAATCGAACTTGTTGTTGTAGATGCTGTCGATCAATTCCTGAGCGCTCTTGCCGGAGTTACTGATCCTGAGGAAAAGCGAAAGATTATTGGACGCGAATTCATCCGCTCTTTTGAGAAAGCTGCCCGCGATATCGCAGCAGGTGGTGAAGTTGAATTCTTGGTGCAAGGCACCCTCTATCCCGATGTCGTTGAATCAGGTGGAGGCACAGGAACTGCCAACATTAAATCGCATCACAATGTTGGCGGACTGCCAGATGATTTGAAGTTCACTCTTGTTGAACCACTGCGCACGCTCTTTAAAGATGAAGTACGCCATGTAGGCCTTGAGCTAGGTCTTCCTGAAGCGATTGTCTGGCGCCAACCTTTCCCAGGACCAGGGCTTGGCATTCGCATCATCGGTGAAGTCACCAAAGAGCGTCTCGATATTTTGCGCGAAGCAGATGTCATTGCCCGTGAAGAATTAAAGGCCGCAGGTCTAGATCGCGTCATCTGGCAGTGCCCAGTTGTTCTGCTCGCTGATGTGCGCAGCGTGGGCGTGCAAGG
>CAZSWE010000115.1:342-2609 GCA_964610715.1 uncultured Candidatus Planktophila sp. | reverse complement strand
AAGAGGACTTTTGGCTTCACGATCAACGAGGCTGCCAAATCCAGTCTGCGGCGCATTCCGCCTGAATAAGTTTTGATGGGACGCTTTGCCGCTTCAGTTAATCCGAAACGTTCAAGTAATTCGTTTGCACGTACAACAGCTTGCTTCTTTCCCAAGTGATAAAGCTCGCCAAACATAACTAAGTTGTCATAGCCAGTAAGAATCTCATCCACCGCTGCGTATTGACCGGAAAGTCCGATTACTTCACGAACTTTCTCAGGGTTCTTAATGACATCAATACCAGCAACTGTTGCGCGACCCGAATCAGGTCGAAGCAGTGTTGAGAGAATGCGCACAGTCGTTGTCTTACCTGCACCATTTGGTCCAAGAATTCCTAGGACTGTGCCTTCATTGACATCGAGATTGAGACCATCAAGCGCGCGCACCTTGCCCTTGTCATAAGTCTTTACTAGTTCTTCGGCGATTATCGATTTCACGGAGTAAACTTACGCCCCTATGAATACAAATGCATCTGTCAAAGAACACTCGCACCGCGAAATCATGATTATTCTCGGTGGATTGATGACCGGCTTGCTGCTTGCAGCGCTGGATCAGACCATCGTCTCTACCGCTCTCAAGAGCATCGTCGAAGACTTCAACGGCCTCGACCATTACACATGGGTCGTTACGGCTTATCTTTTAACATCAACAGCTTCGACGCCCCTCTATGGAAAGATCTCTGATCTCTACGGTCGTCGCCCAGTTTTCCAATTCGCGATTGTGACCTTCCTTATTGGTTCCTTCCTTGCGGGTGCATCGCAGAACATGGGTCAGCTCATTGCTACTCGTGCACTTCAGGGCCTTGGCGCAGGTGGTCTTATGGCGCTTACATTCGTCATCATTGGAGACATCGTTCCTCCGCGTGAGCGCGGTCGTTACCAGGGCTACTTCGGAGCAGTCTGGGGCTTGTCATCTGTTGCAGGTCCATTGCTCGGTGGCTTCTTCTCAGATCACGCAACAATCCTTGGTGTTACCGGATGGCGTTGGATCTTCTACATCAATCTTCCATTTGGAATCGCTGCTCTTGCAATTACATCAGCAGTGCTTCATATTCCTAAGATCAAGCGCGAACACAGCATCGATTACTTCGGTGCACTTCTTTTGGTTGTTTCAGTAACGCTCACGCTTCTTGCAGCTGCTGTTTACGGCCCACAGAATGGTTGGGGCGATTCACGCACTGTCATCTATCTCGTTGTCGGTCTTCTTCTTGCAGTCGTATTCGTCTGGTGGGAAGGTCGCGCTAAGGAACCAATCATTCCGCTCGGACTTTTCAAGAACCATACATTCACATTGACTTCCATTCTTGGAGCAATCATCGGCGCAGGAATGTTCGGCGCAATCGTGATGTTGCCTCTTTATATGCAGGTCGTGAAGGGTTATTCAGCAACAGATGCCGGTCTCAAGTTGATTCCATTGATGCTCGGAATTGTTTCAACTTCAATCTTGAGCGGTAAGTTGATTACCAAGAACGGCAAGTACAAGCGCTTCCCAATCATGGGTACAGCAATCATGACTGTTGGAATCCTTGCAATGTACACACTTGAGATTGATACTCCTTATTGGCAGCTATCTATTTTTGCAATCATGGTGGGCGCAGGCCTTGGTCTTTCAATGCAGACCATCGTTATTGCCCTTCAGAACTCAGTTGAATTCAAGGATATGGGCGTTGCAACGAGCTCCAATACATTCTTCCGTTCACTTGGTTCTGTCTTCGGAACTGCGCTCTTCGGTGCGATTCTGACTAACCGCCTCAGCCACTATCTCGCAGGAAACTTTGCAGAGCTCGCGGCGAAGAATCCAGCTGCAGCTGCTGCAGTAGATCCAGCACAGATGGAAGCAATCCAGAACAACACATCTCTTATTAAGACACTCCCCGCACAAGTGCAGACAGCTGTCTTAGATGCATTCGTTCACTCGTTCCACATCGTCTTCCTCGTTGCAGCACCAGTTGTTGCAGTGGGATTCTTTGTGGCGCTCTTCTTGCGAGAGACACCTCTTCGCACAACTGAAGATTATGCAGCTGCACGCAATGAAGCTGCTGGCGAGGCGCTCGGGTAATTTTTACCTCATTTAAAGCCAGGAACCCCCTTCGCGAATTTCCTCGTGAAGTCGGGGTTCTTGTCTTTGCCTCTTTCTTTGTTGCTGTGGGTTTTGGAATCATTGCTCCTACCCTGCCGCTCTTTGCTCGATCATTCGGAGTAAATAACGCACAGGTCGGTTCAATTATC
>CAZSWE010000115.1:0-332 GCA_964610715.1 uncultured Candidatus Planktophila sp. | reverse complement strand
AGCTCGTCGATATCTTTGGCGAAAGACTTATCTACTCCATCGGAATTGGCTTTGTTGCAATCTCATCTGCAGCCGCTGCGATGGCTCAGTCTTATTCACAATTACTTCTCTTCCGCGCTGCAGGCGGTTTGGGTTCATCGATGTTCTCAGTAGCCGCTGGATCCCTCTTACTTCGAGTAACTGCAGATCATCAACGTGGCCGCGCGCAATCGCTCTACAACGGTTCATTTCTTATTGGAATGGTTGGTGGTCCTGTAGTTGGCGGCGCTTTATCCGCCTTCTCGCTCCGCGCACCTCTTGCAATCTATGCGGTACTACTCGCAATCTCGAGC
>CAZSWE010000114.1:0-2628 GCA_964610715.1 uncultured Candidatus Planktophila sp. | reverse complement strand
TCTTCATATCCAGCGGGTGCTGTCACAACAATCTGATCTGCAACTGCCGAGATGGAAGCAACAGCGTGTTCAAGGAGAGTGCGGTCACCAAGTTGAATCAGTGCTTTAGGAATTGATGCGCCGAAGCGTTCGCCGCTGCCAGCAGCAGCAATAATTGCGGCGATCATGAGAAGTTAAGAGCTAAGAAGCGAGAACCTCGTCAAGGAGAGTTGCAGCCTTCTCTTCATCTGTGCGCTCGGCTAGTGCGAGTTCAGAGACGAGAATCTGCTTCGCCTTGGCGAGCATGCGCTTTTCACCGGCTGAGAGGCCACGATCGAGATCGCGACGGTAGAGATCGCGGACAACTTCTGCGACCTTAATGACGTCTCCGGATGCAAGCTTTTCGAGATTTGCCTTGTAACGACGGGACCAGTTGGTTGGTTCTTCGGTATATGGCTGACGAAGGACGTTAAATACGCGATCTAGGCCAGCTGAATCAACGACATCGCGCACGCCAACGAGATCTACATTATCGGCAGGAACGCGGACTGTGAGGTCGCCCTGGGCAACCTTAAGTACTAGGTAGGTCTTCTCTTCGCCCTTAATTGTTCGAGTTTCAATTGCCTCGATAAGAGCTGCTCCGTGGTGGGGATAAACAACGGTTTCGCCGACCTTAAATGTCATGTGTTGCCCTTCGTTAGACGACCAATTCTACCAGCCATCACCGACATAGAAAAGCCAGTTTAATCTCACACAAGAGAGCCCAAATAGGCGTGAAATAACGCTAATTTGACATGCGATAATTGCGCCCATGCGCCGCCTCGATAGAAAAAAGATTGCTGCAACTTTCACAATTGCATCCCTTGCACTCACACTCTCATCATGTGCAGGCGCCGGCCCAAATGCTGCAACACGTGTTATCAAGCAAGTAACTGATGGCGCTGAAGCAAAGATCAAAACAGAAGGCAACGATATTTTCGTAGCGAACATGTTGCTCGTTGCAACCGAAGATGGCTCAGCAGTTGTTGTCGGAACAATCGTTAACTATCTCGAAACTCCAGATACCTTGCTCGGAATTTCCGCAGGTGGAGTTCAAGCAAATATCACTGGCGAGAAAGAACTGCGCCAGAACGAGCCAATCCGCTTTGAAGGCGAAGTAGCAACATCTAAGGCAGTGTTTCCGGGCGTTGGCGCACAACCTGGCAAGAACGTCACAGTAACTCTTGCCTTTGCTCGCGCTGGAGTAGTAACACTGAATGCAATCATCCGCGATCAGCGCGATGACTATGCCGGCATTACAACTGGCGCAAAGCTAGCCACAACGCCTGCTGAATAAAAAGTAACTTACTTCTTACCCTGATTCGCCACGGCCTTGATGGCTTCCGCAGCTGCTGCAGGATCTAAGTATTCGCCGCCCTTTTTCACCGGTGTGAAATCCGCGTTTAATTCATAGAGCAGTGGAATTCCTGTTGGGATGTTAAGTCCTGCAATATCGGCATCCGTTATGCCATCAAGGTGCTTCACCAGCGCACGTAGCGAATTACCGTGAGCAGTCACCAAGACCACCTTGCCGCTAGCTAGATCTGGCTTAATATCTTTATCCCAGTACGGAATCATGCGAGCGACAACATCCTTCAAGCACTCAGTCATCGGCAAATCTGCACCTAGGTCTGCATAGCGCGCATCAGCATCTTGCGAGAATTCAGAGCCTTTAACAATTGCAGGAGGCGGCACATCGTAGGAACGGCGCCACAACATAAATTGTTCTTCGCCATATTCAGCCAGAGTCTGCGCCTTATCTTTTCCTTGCAGCGCACCGTAATGGCGTTCATTGAGGCGCCACGAGCGCTTTACTGGGATCCAGTGGCGATCACATGAATCAAGAGCCAACTGCGATGTATGAATCGCACGACGCAAGAGAGATGTATGCACTACATCAGGCAATAACCCACGCTCTGCCAACATCTTTCCACCACGAGCAGCTTCTGCCTCGCCAGTAGCGGATAGGCGCACATCAACCCAACCAGTAAATAAATTGAGGGCGTTCCATTCGGATTCACCATGGCGCAGAAGGATGAGTTTTAACGTCGACATGGGGCAAATCTTCTCACATTAAATCAGGTGTTCGAATGCAGCCAAGTTAGCCAGAGATTCACCACGGCTTACTCGCCAAGCCCATTCACGGCGAATTGCATCAGCAAAGCCAAGTTCAAGCAGCGGATTAAATGAGCTATCTGAATATTGCAGCACCGAACCAATCAAACGATCTAACTCTTGCGCAGTAACTGCCGGTAGCGGCAGACGCCCCACCAAATAGATATCACCTAGCTCATTGATTGCAAATGCAATCCCATACATCGCAGCATTCTTTGCCATGCACCATTTATGCACTGCATCCTCATGAGTATCAGGCTTACGAATTACAAAGGCGTTAATGCTCAAAGAGTGATCGCCAACAACTAACGCACAATGAGTCTGTAACTTCTTTTCACCCGGCAGAGTCACCATAAAGGTGTTGCCATCTTTCTTCTCAAAATCTAAATCGTGTGACTGTAAGAAATCCTCAATCACATCTCTTGGATCTAGGGCCATCTAGCCAATACTCTTCGCCGCTTGCTTGCGCGCTGACAGAACTCGGTCATAGATATC
>CAZSWE010000113.1:0-2664 GCA_964610715.1 uncultured Candidatus Planktophila sp. | reverse complement strand
GCGATCTTGCAAAAGATGGCGTTATCGATCCAGTAAAGGTAACTCGTTCAGCACTCGCTAACGCTGCCTCAATCGCTGCAATGTTTATTACAACAGAGGCTGTTGTCTTCGAACGTCCAGCAGATGCAGAGCCAGCAGCAAGCGGCCACGGCCATTCACATGGACCTGGTGGACACTCTCACTAAGTGTGTAGAAATAAGAAATCCCCCGTGGTTGCCCACGGGGGATTTTTCTTTTGAGGGAGGAATTAAATTTATGATGCGTTTGGAACTAGTGTGATTCCGCGACGAGCCAAGATTGCGGCGCGATCATCTTCTGAAAGACCGCCCCAGATTCCATAAGGTTCTTGAACTGCAAGTGCATGATCGCGGCACGCTTGGATAACAGGGCAGCTCGCGCAGACAGCCTTTGCGGCGTTCTCGCGATTGCGGCGACGTGGGCCACGCTCTCCATCGGGATGGAAGAACATCTCAGGCTCTTTATCGCGGCATGCGCCTTCGTACTGCCATTCCCATACCTCTGCGATTGGTTGCGGTAGACGTGATAGTTCAGCCATAGCTTTGCTCCTTTGTCGTTCTTGAGCATAAGGTACAACCGATTCATAGGTTGTTCAAGCACCTAACGCGCCGAAAGTTGTTCAAAGTGCGAAATGTCCGTTTTTCGGGTGGTGAGTTCCCCCACTAGAGGGCACCATTGCGCCATGTCTTCTACCCCTTCAGGAGAAGTTGAAGAGAAGCTGACGGTGGCCGCAGTTGCCCGCCGTATCGGTGTGGCTCCAGCGACCCTACGAACATGGGATCGTCGATATGGGCTGGGGCCTTCAGAGCACGTTGAAGGCGAACATCGCAGGTACTGCCCAAGTGATCTAGCGAAGTTAACGATGATGCGACGTTTAATTGTTGCAGGAGTTGCTCCATGTGATGCGGCAGAGCAAGCCCGTGAATTTAAGGGCCAAGTAAAGTTGTCAAAGATAGTCAAAGGCATTGAAGTTCGCGAAGATGTCGTTGATGCAATCTATAAAGCGCTACAAAGTTTTGATCGCCAATTTGTGGAAGAAACTCTCACTCACGAAATCGCTAATTACGGCGTTGAGGGAGCATGGGCTGATGTCATTGTGCCAACGCTCTTTATGATTGGCCAAGATTGGGAGACTGAACAGAAAGGAATTGAGGTAGAGCACCTCTTCTCTGAAATTCTCACCCGCACTATGCACAACCGCGTCGTCGAATTAAAGAAGCCAATCAATTCTCGCCCTGTTCTTCTAGCGGCCGTCGGCGAAGAGCTTCACTCGCTTCCTATCTATGCGCTGGCTGCGGCGCTCTGTGAAAGAAATATTCAGACTTATGTCTTGGGTGCTCGTACCCCACTTACAGCGCTTTCAGCGATGGTTACTCGATGTGCTCCTCCTGCAATTTTCTTGTGGGCGCAACTAGCCAAGAATGCAGAAGAGAAGTACTGGACAGAAATCCCAGCGATTCGCCCAGCCCCACGAGTTGTTGTGGGTGGGCCAGGTTGGGATGCAATTACTTGCGATGAAGTCATTAAGGCTGAGGGACTTGAGCATGCCTGCGAGGAAATTGCGCAGGCGTTAGGCGCCTAATTGAGCAGGTAGACTGCCCACTTGCCAAAGATGTGAGGAGCGGTAGCGATGATCGATTCTGAGAAGGTCGCGCTCCTTGGCCTGACATATGACGATGTACTTCTCCTTCCCGACGCATCCGATGTCGTACCTTCTGAAGTTGATACTTCTACTCGCTTAACCCGCAATATCACCTTGGCAGTGCCGGTGGTCTCATCGGCTATGGATACCGTTACTGAATCCACGATGGCGATCGCAATGGCAAAAGCCGGCGGTATTGGAATCATTCACCGCAACCTGCCTATCGATGAACAAGTCACTCACGTGAAGTTGGTAAAGAACGTGGGGTTGGCCGGGGCAGCGGTAGGCGTCGGCGATGATGGTTTTGCCCGAGCCCAAGCTCTGATTGATGCCGGCGTGGATGTGGTTGTTGTTGATACAGCGCATGGCCACCACCGCGCAGTTCTCGAAGCGATTGCACGGATTAAGCAGTATTCACCAACTATCGAAATTATTGGCGGCAACGTTGCCACTCGCGCAGGTGCGCAAGCGCTTATCAATGCAGGTGCAGATGCTGTCAAAGTTGGCGTAGGCCCTGGATCAATTTGTACAACGCGCGTAGTCGCAGGCGTTGGCGTTCCTCAAGTAACTGCAATCATGGAAGCATCGAAGGCTTGTAACAAAGCTGGCATTCCATTAATCGCAGATGGCGGCCTGCAATATTCCGGAGATATCGTCAAAGCAATTGTTGCCGGTGCACATTCCGTAATGCTCGGCTCTCTTCTCGCTGGATGCGAAGAATCTCCTGGCGAGCTCGTTGAAATTGATGGACGTAAGTACAAGGCATATCGCGGAATGGGCTCACTTGGTGCGATGCAATCACGCGGTGAGAAGAAGTCATATTCCAAAGATCGCTACATGCAAGATGACGTTCTCTCAGAAGATAAGTTGGTACCTGAAGGCATCGAAGGAAAAGTTGCCTATCGTGGCCCGGTCGCAGAAGTTGTTCACCAACTTGTAGGTGGCCTGCGCAGCGGAATGGGATATGCCGGAGCCCCTGATATCGAAACGCTTCGTCGCGAAGG
>CAZSWE010000112.1:0-2701 GCA_964610715.1 uncultured Candidatus Planktophila sp. | reverse complement strand
AAACGTAGCTAATCAAGCCGTAATCAGTGTCGTTGGCTAACTTGAGAGCCTCTTCATCTGTATCGAAGAGAACAACGGGAGCAACAGGACCGAATACTTCATTGACCAAGATCTCGTCATCTTTTGGAACTTCGACAATAGTTGGAGGATAGAAAGCACCAGGCCCATCAGGAGTCTTGCCACCGAGGTGAACTTTTCCTCCGCGAGATGTTGCACCTTCTACTAGCTCTGCAATCTTGTTGCGCTCTTTGAGCGAGACAGATGCGCCAAGTGTTGTACCGGTCTCGCGACCGACACCCATCTTCATTGCAGCCATTGATTTCGCAAATTCTGCAATGAATTTGTCGCCGATGGAACGTGCAACATAGATGCGGTTAGCAGCGGTACATGCAGCGCCACCATTGCGCATCTTTGCCAGCATCAAACCCTTTACTGCTTCTTCAATATTTGCATCATCGAGAACAACGAAAGGTGCATTGCCACCGAGCTCCATAGAGCAACGGATAACTTGATCTGCTGCTTCACGAAGAAGTATTTTTCCAACTTGTGTAGAACCAGTAAAGGAAAGGTTCTTGACGCGTGGATCGTGCATCAACTGTGCGATTGCAGGTCCAGTCTTTGCAGGAAGAATGACATTGAGAACACCCTTAGGAAGACCTGCGCGCTCCATGATGTCGACGATGTGAAGCGCAGTAAGTGGTGTCTCGCCCGCTGGCTTCAAAATCATTGTGCAACCTGCTGCAACAGCTGGACCAATCTTGCGAGTAGCCATACCTGCAGGGAAGTTCCAAGGAGTAATAAGTAGTGAGACACCGATTGGTTGGTGAGTTACCAAGATTCGCTTGTCACCAGATGGTGAAAGGCGGAAATCACCTGGTGTGCGGACTGCTTCTTCTGAGAACCAACGGAAGAACTCTGCGGCGTATGCGACCTCACCCTTTGCATCAGGAAGCGCCTTGCCGTTTTCGCGCGAAATTAATTCGGCAATGATGTCCGATTCTGCGGTCATGATTTCAAAAGCCTTGCGCAAGATTTCAGCGCGTACACGTGGTGCAGTCTTCGCCCAGTCCGCGGCGGCGCGATCTGCGGCAGCGACAGCTGCGAGATTCTGCTCATCGCTCGAGGTGGCAACCTTGGCAATCACAGAGCCATCGGAAGGGTCGATTACCTCGAGAGTTCCGCTTCCATCGACCCATTGACCATCTATATATAACTGTGTGCGCATAAGATGAGCCTACTAAATTGCGTTGAAAACGGGAATTAAGGGAGTCACAGTGGCAAAGTCGTGGACAGATGGCGCACCAGCCCCTGTAGCTCTTCAGGAACATGCCCACCTTAAGGATCCGTTACGTTACAAAATCAAGCGCCGCATCCTCGGAGCTCCACACAACCGTCACTCACTGGGACACCAGCGCTTAAGCAAGAGATACGCACTTGGAATCCTTTCTTCAGACTGTATTTCATCTTCTGCATATGGTTCAGAACAGATTTTGATTGCTCTCCTTCCGGCATTTGGTTTGGCAGCTTTCGGAATCATCATGCCGATGACTGCAATCGTTATCGGAATCTTGATTGTCATCACCTTGTCGTATCGCAATGTCATCGATGTCTACACCAAGACCGGTGGCGCTTACATTGTTGCGCGAGACAATTTCGGACCAGTGACTGCTCAAGTCGCAGCAGTTGCTTTGATGCTCGATTATTTAGTAACTGTAGCTATTCAATCAGCTGCGGGTGTAGCGGCGATTATTTCAACTTTCCCAAGTGTTGCACCGTGGAAGATGCACATGATCGTCGCGGTCATCGTCATTCTTACTTATGGAAATCTTCGCGGCGTTAAAGAGGCCGGAAAAGCATTTGCAATGCCAACTTACTTCTTCGTTGGCACGATGTTTATTGTCTTTGGAATGGGTACATGGCGCCTCATCAATGGAACCCTACCTATGCTCGATCCATATGCGCCTGGTGCCGTTGAAATTGGTGAAGCGCAGGGGCTACTCACTGCAGCATCAATCTTCATTCTGCTCCGCGCCTTTGCAAACGGCGGTTCATCACTTACAGGTCTAGAGGCAATCTCGGATGGCGTTGCTCTCTTCAAAACTCCAGAACATGTCAATGCAAAGCGCACTCTTGTCGTTATGAGCGTTCTACTTGGTTCTCTTGTCCTTGGTGTTTCTTGGTTCTCGAGCCATATTCATGCAGTTCCTTATGAGTCAGGATTCCCGACTGTCATCTCACAGGTAGCTAAAGCAGCTGTAGGTGAAGGTGTATTTGGCTCAGTGATGTTCTTACTTGTACAGCTTGCCACCATGCTTATTCTCTTTGCCGGCGCAAACACCACCTACAGTGCTTTTCCTTTGCTCTGCAACTTTGTTGCAACAGATGGATATCTTCCACGTCAGCTAACTAAGCGTGGCCATCGTCTTGCTTTCTCAAATGGAATATTCCTCCTTTCTGGAGGTGGACTTTTCCTAGTCTTCATAACCGCAGGATCTGTTGAGCATTTGGTTGCCTTCTATGCTCTCGGAGTCTTTACCGGATTTACCCTGGCTGGTTTTGGTATGACCAAACATGCACTTCGCACACGCCCTGAAGCATGGAAAATCAAGGTGGTCATCAACTCTCTCGCAGGCGGAATATCTCTCGTTATCGTCATAATTTTCTCGGTAGTTAAATTCACTGAAGGTGCTTGGCTGGTCCT
>CAZSWE010000111.1:0-2706 GCA_964610715.1 uncultured Candidatus Planktophila sp. | reverse complement strand
AAGAGCTTACTTGCTGTCGTCAGGACCTGAAGTTGTCTTCTGAATCTGCATCAAGAATTCAACGTTGGACTTAGTGCCCTTCATCTTCTCGAGCAAGAGTTCAAGAGCTGCTTGTGGCTCAAGGGCATGAAGGACGCGACGAAGCTTCCAGACAATATTGAGCTCTTCACTTCCCATAAGGATTTCTTCCTTACGAGTTCCTGAGGCAACTACGTTGACCGCTGGGAAGATGCGCTTATCAGCCATTCTGCGATCAAGGATGAGCTCCATATTTCCGGTTCCCTTGAACTCTTCGAAGATAACTTCATCCATACGTGAACCTGTATCAACGAGAGCTGTTGCAAGAATGGTGAGCGATCCACCATCTTCAATATTGCGAGCAGCACCGAAGAACTTCTTTGGTGGATAGAGAGCTGCTGAATCAACGCCACCAGAAAGGATGCGGCCTGAGGCTGGAGCTGCAATGTTGTAAGCACGACCAAGACGAGTAATTGAGTCAAGGAGAACAACAACGTCATGGCCCATTTCAACGAGGCGCTTAGCGCGCTCAATTGCTAATTCAGCAATCGTTGTGTGGTCGTCTGCAGGACGGTCAAAGGTTGAAGCAATAACTTCGCCCTTAACGCTGCGCTGCATATCTGTCACTTCTTCTGGACGCTCATCAACGAGAACAACCATCAGGTGACACTCAGGATTATTTGTCGTAATCGCATTTGCAATCGCTTGCAAGACCATCGTCTTACCAGCCTTAGGTGGCGAAACAATGAGTCCGCGCTGACCCTTACCAATTGGTGCAATCAGATCGATAACGCGAGTTGTCAGAATGTTTGGTTCTGTTTCAAGACGGAGACGCTCTTGTGGATAGAGCGGAACAAGCTTTCCGAATTCAACGCGGCCACGCGCTTCTTCGTATGGCATGCCATTGATGGTTTCGAGAGTAATAAGTGGGTTGTACTTCTGACGGGTTTCGCCTTCGCGAGCCTGACGTACCTGCCCTGTTACAACATCGCCTTTGCGAAGACCGTACTTACGTACCTGTCCTTGTGAAACATACACATCGTTAGGTCCTGGCAAGTATCCACCAGTGCGAATAAATGAGTAGTTCTCCATGATGTCAACGAGTCCACCTACTGGAACTAATACATCATCTTCACCGATGACAGGCTCACGCTCTTCGCGTTGCCCACGATCGCGATTACGATCACGGCCACGGTTACGATCACGGCCACGGTTACGTCCGCCGCGATCATCGCGGTCAGAGTTACGGTCTTGTGGGGCGCTGTTATCGTCTGAATCTTCGCCATCGCCCTCATCGTCAGATGAGTTATTGGAGTTCTTAGGTTCGCGGTTGCTCTTCTTGGCATCTCGCGCCGCACGACGTGCTTCGCGTTCTGCCTTTGCCGCTTCGCGGTTAGCTGCCTGGAGATCTGCAATCGCTACGACGAGATCATCCTTCTTGAGCTTGGCGGCGCCTTCGATACCGAGTTGAGACGCAACTTCCTTTAACTTCGGAAGGGTCATCGCTGAAAGCTCGGGGCTGCTAGAACGAACAGGTTCTGTTGTTGTCATGTATTTCTTTTCAGTCTGGGGCTTAGGGTGTAAAGCCCATGGTTGATTTTTTATGAAGTAAAGTTGTAAAGATTTTTTTCTTTGATTTCATCAATTCTTACTTTGACCCAAACTTGCGGGCTGAACTGATGCTTGAACTATAGCAGGGTGGCGCCGCGGCTAGCAATTTCGAGGGATTTACCCTCAAATTTAGCGCCTCCTGCGCGAGCCAACTGCTCACTCTCTTCTTGATCGCCTGTGTGAAGAGCGAGGACCGTCGGGCCAGCCCCAGAGATAAATGCAGCTACACCGGCTGCACGCAACTTATTCATAAGCGCATATGAAGCTGGCATCGCCTCTTGGCGATAACTTTGGTGAAGAAAATCTTCTGTGGCAGTGAGCAATAAATCAGGGCGAATTGTTAAGGCCTGCATCATGATCGCTGTGTTGGTGCTATTTCTCTGCGCATCTGCGAAAGGAATGGAGTCAGGCAGCATTGTGCGCGCCTTCTTTGTGGCAAGCGGAGTAGATGGAATAAATGCCATTACCTTAACGCGCGGATCCACTGGTAAATGAAGTGCATGCGCAACCATCTTGGACTTCACTTCATCTTGCCAAGCAACAGTTGCGCCACCATAAAGGGCTGCTGCCACATTATCTGGATGGCCTTCCATCTCATTAGCAAGATTTAAGAGAATTTCATCGCTCATCTTGTCAGCGCCGGTGAGAACCAATGAGCGGGCGAGAACTAAGCCACCAATGATTGCTGATGCCGAAGAGCCGAGTCCTCTTCCATGAGGAATGACATTGAGCGCGCGAACTGCGATGCCCTTTGGCTTTCCGCCTAAGAAGTCAAAACCTTTATACATGGCCTTCACCAAGAGATTCTTATCTGTGCGAGGAACTTCATCAGCGCCTTCACCGGTGACATCGATATCTAGGCCGCCTTCATCAAGGATTTGTGCGACGTAACGGTCAAACATTCCAAAGGCCAGACCAAATGAGTCAAAGCCGGGACCGAGGTTTGCAGAAGTTGCAGGTACCTGCACCTGAATCGGGTTAGCTTTAAAAGTCGGTTTCATTTTAAGCAAGACCTAACGCTTTAGCTGCAATCTTTGCATTGACAGGTACAACGACAGGCTTCTTTGCAGCCTCTAG
>CAZSWE010000110.1:0-2776 GCA_964610715.1 uncultured Candidatus Planktophila sp. | reverse complement strand
ACCAAGAAGATTGAGCAGCAACGATCTCTGATGTTGACATCGAACCTGCGTAGATAAAGACGGCAACAAGTGAAAGTCCCATAGCAATTTCATATGAAATAACCTGCGCGCTTGAGCGCAGACCACCAAGCAGTGGATAAGTAGATCCTGAAGACCAACCCGCTAAAACGATTCCGTAAACACCAACAGATGCGATGGCAAGAATGTAAAGAACTCCCACTGGAAGATCAGTTAATTGCATCGCAGTCTTCTGGCCAAACATTGTGACTTCACCGGTAATTGGAATAACCGCGAATGACATGAACGCTGTTGTTGCACTAATGATTGGTGCTAAAACAAATACAACCTTGTCTGCAGCTGTAGGAATGATGTCTTCCTTAAGCGCTAACTTCACACCATCTGCAAGAGCTTGAATCAAACCAAATGGTCCTACACGGTTTGGTCCTGGACGCTGCTGCATGCGACCAACGATGCGACGCTCTGCCCAAACAGACATCAGAGTTAGAAGCACGCAGATCACAAATACAAAAAGCGCTTTGACGGCGATGAGCCAGCCTGGATCTGCTCCAATGAGTTGTGCAGTTGTCATGCCTTCACCACCGTAACTACTGCGCCATGTGCGACGCCTAGGTTTACCAACAATTGAGAACCACGTGAGTTACGAGGCGCCCAGACAGCATCATCATGAATGTTTTCAACTAGAGCAGAAAGAGTTACTGAGCCTTGTGCAGTTGAAATCTTGAGTAGATCGCCATCAACAACTCCCATTGCCTGTGCACGCTTTGGAGAGATAACAGCAACTGTTCTGCGGGCGGTGCCGGCAAGATGCTCTTCTCCTTCTTGCAAAGTTCCAAGATCTAGCAAGCGACGCCATGATGTAATCAAAGCTTGATCTGAGTTGAGGGCTGGTTGAGGCTGTGCTGCAACTGAGCTAAATGTTGCACGTGCGCCATCCCATGTACCAAGAGATGCAATCTCCTTAGCAGCTGCGGTTACTGTTCCAAGATTTAAAGAGATACCCATCTCTTCAGCGATCATTGAAAGGATTCTTAAATCACTGCGATTGAGAGAATCTGCAACCGCTGCATCAAATGAACGTGCGCGACCTTCCCAGTTTAAAAATGATCCTGATTTTTCAGTTACAGCTGCAACTGGAAGAACCACATTTGCTCGTGCCGTTACAGCACTTGGTGCGATTTCTAGTGAAACCACAAAAGCCTTATCAAGTGCAGCCAAGGCGCCTTGACTGTTATCGCCATCAAGTGGATCTACTCCACCGACTACAAGTGCACCGATCTGACCTGCATTTACTGCATCAATAATCTGTGAGGTTGAGCGTCCAATTTCTGATGGAATTGAATCTGTATTCCACACAGCTGCAATATCTACACGAGCTGCTGCATCAGTTACTGGACGTCCGCCAGGAAGAAGATTTCCGATTGCTCCAGCTTCGATTGCGCCGCGCTCACCCGCACGACGTGGAATCCAAGCAAGCTTTGCTCCAGTTGAATCAGCAAGTGCAGCAACAGCTGTTAGTGCTCCAGCGCTTTCAGCTGCGCGTTCTCCAACCAGAATCACCGACTTATCAGTCAGCTTCTGTGCAGAAATTGCTGCTGCTTCTTGTCCAGGTGCAACCTTTACAAACTCAGCCTTTAGCTTGCCAACTGCAATCGATTCCTTCGAACCGATTGAAACAACCTTCAAAGCACGCTTGCGGAACTGCTTATTGATACGCAAGAAAACAATTGGTGACTCTTCTTCTGGCTCGAAGCCAACTAGAAGAACCTGATCAGCCTTATCAATGTCTCGGTAAGTTGTTGATGAACCAACTACACGAGATGCAATGAACTCTCGCTCTTCATCAGATGAAAGACGTGAGCGGAAATCAATGTCATTAGTGCCAAGAGCAACACGAGCAAACTTGCTGTAACCGTAAGCATCTTCATGTGTTGCACGACCACCAACAAGAACAGCAGCCTTTGCAGACTTAAGTCCTTCAGCGGCAACAGCTAGAGCCTCTGGCCATGATGCTTCAACTAGCTCACCTGAAGCGTTGCGAATCATTGGAACCTTAAGGCGATCAACAGATGTCACATACTTAAATGCCCAACGACCCTTATCGCAGTTCCATTCTTCATTTACTGATGCATCATCACCGGCTAGACGGCGAAGAGTTTTTCCACGGCGAACATCGGTACGCATATCGCAACCAGATGCACAGTGTTCGCATGCAGATGGAGTTGAAACTAAATCAAATGGACGAGCGCGGAATCGATATGCCGCACCAGTGAGCGCACCCACTGGACAGATCTGAACTGTGTTTCCAGAAAAGTATGACTCGAATGGTTGGTTCTCGTAGATACCAACTTGTTGCAGCGCTCCACGCTCATTAAGAGTAATGAATGGATCACTAGCGATTTGTTCTGAGAAACGTGTGCAACGTGCACACAAAACACAACGCTCGCGGTCAAGTAGTACCTGAGAAGAGATATTGATTGGCTTTTCAAAGGTGCGCTTTACACCTTCAAAACGTGATGCACCCTGGCCATTGCTCATCGCTTGGTTTTGTAGTGGACACTCTCCACCCTTGTCACACACTGGGCAATCCAATGGGTGATTAACAAGCAGTAGCTCCATTACGCCTCGCTGTGCTTTTTCAGCGACAGGTGAGGTTAATTGAGTCTTTACGATCATGCCTGGCTCTACAGGAATTGTGCAAGAGGCTTGTGGCTTTGGAAATGCACGGCCGTTGATTTCAATATCAACTAAACACTGA
>CAZSWE010000109.1:0-2847 GCA_964610715.1 uncultured Candidatus Planktophila sp. | reverse complement strand
TTAAAGGGCGCCCTCGTGGCGCAGTAGCCACTCTTTCTTATCTAAACCATAGGCATAATTGCCGAGCGCTCCCCCAGTTTTCACGATGCGATGGCAGGGCACGATTAAGACAATTGCATTCTTGGCACAAGCACTTCCGGCGGCGCGAACAGCAGCAGGGCTACCCGCACGCTCTGCAAGTTCGCCATAGGAAATCACTTTTCCGGCTTTAACTTTCTTCATCGCTTTCCAAGCAGCTTGTGAAAAGGAAGCACCTGGTTGGCGAACGTTTATTGCGTTAAGGGCTGAAATATCACCATCAAAGTAATCGTTGATTAAATCGCTAATGATGGGGATTCGAGAGACGCTTTCAATATCTCTCTCGGAATCTTCCTGGCTAAGGCTCTCTTTCAGAGCTTTAAGGCTTGAGAAATTAGCTGCAAGAAGGACGTGCTCATCTGCAATCAGATTAAGGTTTCCGATTGGCGTGGAGAGAGTTGAGAGAAGAAGCGTCACGCTCGCTAAATTAGCGGTCGCGCAACATTTCAGCAACCAAAAATGAGAGCTCGAGTGATTGCGAGTGGTTAAGGCGTGGGTCGCAGGCTGTCTCGTAGCGTGACTCAAGGTCCTTTTCAGAGACTTGATTGCCGCCACCAAGACATTCAGTTACATCATCACCGGTGAGCTCGATATGGATTCCACCTGGATGAGTGCCGAGCTTCTTATGTACTTCAAAGAAGCCACGTACTTCATCGAGAACATCTTCAAAGTTACGAGTCTTGTAACCATTCTTTGATTCAAAGGTATTGCCGTGCATTGGATCGCAGACCCACAAAACTTGTGCACCTGACTTGGTGACGCCCTCTACAAGAGCGGGAAGTGCTTCGCGGATCTTGCCTGCGCCCATACGGGTAATAAAGGTAATGCGTCCTGGTTCGTTATCAGGGTTGAGCTTGGCAATGAGAGCAAGTGCATCTTCAACGGTGGATTTAGGTCCAAGTTTGATACCGATTGGGTTGCGCACCTTGGATGCAAAATCAACGTGAGCGCCATCGAGTTGGCGGGTACGTTCGCCAATCCAGATGAAGTGTCCTGAGACATCATATGGAAGTTGGGTACGTGAATCGATACGGGTTAACGCCTTCTCGTATTCAATGATGAGCGCTTCGTGGCTTGCATAGAAATCAACTGCCTTAAATTGCTCAGGATCAACGCCTGCTGATTGCATAAATGAAAGTGCGCGGCCAATCTCATTTGCCATCTGCTCGTACTTATCGCCAAAGTTGGAATCGCGGATAAAGCCCTTATTCCATTCGTGAACCTGACGAAGATCGGCAAAACCTCCACGAGTAAAGGCGCGAACTAAATTAAGCGTTGCAGCAGATGTGTTGTAGACGCGCACCAAACGTTGAGGGTCTGGCGTGCGCGCGCTTTCAGTAAATTCAATATCGTTGACAGCATCTCCGCGGTAGGCAGGAAGCGTGACATCGCCACGGGTCTCAAGATCATTAGAACGAGGCTTAGCGAACTGCCCCGCCATACGGCCAACCTTGATGACCGGCAAGCTTGAGTAGTACTGCAAAACCGCTGCCATCTGCAGAATTGTCTTGATGCGATTGCGAATTGAATCTGCAGTTGCTGAAGCAAAAGTTTCTGCGCAATCTCCACCTTGTAACCAGAATGCTTTTCCTGCAGCTGCTTGGGCAATCTTCGCCTTTAAATCATCACATTCACCAGCAAAGACAAGCGGTGGAAGTGCGCGAAGTTCAGCGACTGCTTTTGCTAGTGGTGCTCCATCTTTTCCACCTGGCCAGTTTGGTTGCTGAGCCGCAACCAGGGCAGGGTCAAAGAGGTTATCCAGCTGTGAGGAAGCGCTCGTATTAAAGTCACTGGTCATAGTCATAAGAGTAGGCAATTCGGTTGCAATCTCGCGCGGAGATTAGCCAAAGAACGAAGTGATCTCCTCGTAGCGCTCGATAGGAACGGTCTTGAGGACATCTGTTGCCGATGCCAGAGGCACGCGCGCAATCTTGGTGCCATGCAAGGCCATCATCTTTCCGAAGTCACCTTCGTGGACTGCTGTGATTGCCTCAAGGCCAAAGCGAGAACTCAAGACGCGATCGAAGGCTGATGGTGTTCCACCGCGCTGAATATGTCCGAGAACGGTGCAACGTGTCTGGTGTCCTGTCTTGGTCTCAATCTCTTTAGCGAGCCAATCACCAATACCTGAAAGTTGTACGTGGCCAAAGGCATCCAGAGGCTGATCTTTAGTGATCATGTCGCCATCTTGAGGAATTGCACCTTCGGCGATAACGATGATGGGAGCTGTTCCGGTCTTAAAGCGAGAGTTAACGAATTCGCAGACCTTATCGACTGAGAACTTCACTTCTGGAATCAAGATGCATGCTGCATCGCCTGCGATACCTGAGTGGAGCGCAATCCAACCTGCGTGGCGACCCATGACTTCAACGATAAGTGGGCGGTGGTGGGATTCAGCGGTCGTATGGAGGCGATCGATTGCTTCCATTGCAATATTGACTGATGTATCAAAACCAAATGTGAAATCTGTATTGTTGAGATCGTTATCGATTGTCTTTGGAACGCCGATGACCTTCACGCCAAGCGCATCGAGCTTGGTAGCAACACCGAGGGTGTCTTCGCCACCGATTGCAATCAGAACGTCGATACCTTGATCAGCAAGATTCTGCTTAATTCGCTCAACGCCGTTATCGATCTTAAATGGGTTGGTACGAGATGAACCAAGGATGGTTCCACCCTTAGCAAGAATTGGCTTTACTGTTGCAAGATCAAGAGGCATGGTCAGCGCCTCAAGTGGGCCCTTCCAACCATCGCGGAATCCAACGAATT
>CAZSWE010000108.1:0-2897 GCA_964610715.1 uncultured Candidatus Planktophila sp. | reverse complement strand
TAAATGGCGCAACGCCATCATCGTTCTGCTCAAAGACCATGAGCTCTTGTCCCCAAGGCATCATCACTTGATACTGAGTAGAAACACCGATGTAGGAAACATCCTCAACTTTTCCGCCGGTCAAGATATTGCCCGATGTCGTTGTTTCAAGGCGCGAGATACGGAACTTTTCTGGGCGAATTCCTGCATAAATTGAACTGTCGACTGCGTGAGAGCGATCCTTGCGGAGTGAAATCTTTTGTCCAAAGAGATCAATAATTTGATTGTCACCATCGTTGCCACTAATCGTTCCCTTGATGAGGTTTGACTGACCCAAGAAGTTTGCAACGAATGCAGTCTCTGGGTTGTCATACAGATCAGCCGGGGAACCCATCTGCTCAATCTGTCCTTCATTCATTACCGCGATGGTGTCAGCCATAGTCATGGCCTCTTCCTGATCGTGGGTGACGTGCACGAAGGTGATGCCCACTTCTTTTTGGATCCACTTAAGTTCAATCTGCATCTGGCGACGAAGCTTGAGATCAAGTGCGCCAAGTGGTTCATCAAGAAGTAGCAATGCTGGGCGGTTAACAATCGCTCGCGCTAGCGCGATACGTTGCTGCTGCCCGCCAGATAGTTGAGTTGGCTTTCGCTGCGCAAGGTGTGGAAGCTCAACCAAGTTGAGCGCCTTATTGACAGCTTCATCTACATCTTTAATTCCACGACGACGCAGACCAAATGCAATGTTTTCAAAGATGGTCAGGTGCGGAAAGAGCGCGTAGTTTTGAAAGACTGTATTGATAGGGCGCTGATATGGCTTTGTATGTGTAATCTCAGTAACGCCCAAAGAAATAGTTCCTTGGGTTGGTTCTTCTAGCCCTGCAATCATGCGTAACGTTGTTGTCTTGCCGCATCCTGAAGGCCCAAGGAGTGCAAAGAATGAGCCTTTAGGAATTGTCAGCGACAAATCATTTACAGCAGTGAAATCACCATAAGACTTGGTGAGGTGAGAGAGTATTAAATCTCCCCGTGCAGTGCTAGCTACATCTGACACTTAGTTGCCGGCGGCCTTCTGGAAAGCCTCGGTCCAAGTTGATTCTTCTGTAGGTGAGAGTGAACGGAATACATTGAGATTCGACATCATCTTGTCAGTTGGGAAGATGAACTCGCTCTTTGCAAGCTCTGGATCAATCTTCTCCATCTCAGCCTGTGCACCCTTAACTGGGCAGACATAGTTGACGTAGGCAGCTACTTCAGCAGCAACAGCTGGCTCG
Organism: uncultured Candidatus Planktophila sp.; assembly: GCA_964610715.1. Lineage (GTDB taxonomy): Bacteria > Actinomycetota > Actinomycetes > Nanopelagicales > Nanopelagicaceae > Planktophila. Next base: position 1,644 of record CAZSWE010000108.1, on the reverse strand, counting down.
TAGTAGTAGTTGATGAGCTTCTCAGCGTTTACCTTTGCCTCAGCGGTAGCAGTTGAAGGAATCAACATGTTATCGCCAGAGATTGTTCCGCCTGATTCTGGAACTGCGAAGTCAAACTTGCCTTCGTTCTCAGACTTAAGAATAAACATATCGCCTGACCAACCAATAACAGCTGTGGCATCTCCTGATGTGAGGTCTTCAGCGTATTCATTGCCCTTAACGCCGCGGATCCAGCCATCTGCAATTCGCTTTTCCATATATTCAACGGCAGTCATAAATTGATCTTCCGTGACTGTCTGCAAGTTAACGCCCTGTGCAAGCAAAATGATTCCAATAGTGTCGCGCATCTCGGAGAGAACTACGATCTTGCCTTTGTTGGCTGGAGAGAAAAGATCGTCGAGCGTACGGATTCCTTTTGGATTCTTCTCAACGTTCCAACCGAATCCACCCATGATGCCCTGCCATGTGAGTGTGTATTCGCGCTTGGCATCAAATGAAGGCGTTGCAAGTGTGTCGAGGATATTTGAAGCATTTGGAATATTTGCGCCATCAAACTTCTGCGCATATCCAAGGCGGATCCAACGTCCTGCCATCCAGTCTGTTGGGCAGACTAGGTCGTAACCAATGTCCTTTTTAATTTTAAGTTGTGCTTGTACTTTTCCGAAGAACTCATCGTTATCGTTGTAATCTTCAAAGTACTTAACTGCAATATCAGTCTCTTTTGTGAAAGCTTCAAGAGTTGGGTACTTCTTACCTGAGTCATCAACATCGAGGTAGAGAGGCCAGTTACCCCAACGGACAGAGTTTGCTGAATCAGATCCTCCGCCGATTCCGCATGATGCGAGCGCACCAGCACCCGCGACTGCTCCGGCGCCGGCTAAGACAGCACGACGTGAAACATGTGAATTAAGAATTGTGCGTGCATCTGGTGATAGTGGTTTCTTAGCCATGAGTAATGGGCTCCTTTTGAGTAAATCTTGCCGGTGTAAGGGACGGACGTGCAGGGCTCATTATGTAGCCCTTTTGAGCGTGAACCAAACCTAAATTGAAAGAATTCTTCTGTGATTTCTTAGGGCTTTAGGCGTTGAGATTGGTCATCACATGCTTGATACGGGTGTAATCCTCGAAGCCATAGTTCGAGAGATCCTTGCCGTATCCGCTGCGCTTAAATCCACCGTGAGGCATCTCGGCCACCACAGGGATGTGGGTGTTTATCCAGACGCAGCCGAAGTCAAAGGCCTTGGCCAGACGCATCGCGCGACCATGGTCCTTGGTCCAGACCGATGAGGCCAGACCGTATTCGACTCCGTTGGCCATCGCGACAGCTTCGGCCTCATCCTTAAACTTCTGGATGGTAATAACTGGTCCGAAGATTTCAGATTGAATCAACTCATCGCTCTGCTTGAGGTCAGCGATGACAGTCGGTGCCACAAAGTAACCAGGGCGATTTGTTGGCTGACCACCGGCCACGATGCGCGCATGTGAAGGCGTGCGAGAGATAAATCCGTTAACGCGTTCAAACTGTGATGCGTTATTTACTGGGCCGACGATGACATCTTCATCTGGCATACCCATGCCGATGTGATTGGTCGCCTGATCTGCCAGCAACTTCACCATCTCTTCATAGACGCCTTCTTGCACAAT
>CAZSWE010000107.1:0-2930 GCA_964610715.1 uncultured Candidatus Planktophila sp. | reverse complement strand
CCTAAATCTTGAATTCCAACAACTAAATCTTCAGCGAAGATTTCAAGAGAACATTCGATGAGAACCTTTTCAACGAAAGGATCTCCGACTTGTACTGCAGGTCGCTTTGCTGGCCCCTTTGATTCAAAGGTTTCTGATGCCAGAACTGAAACTCCACCGATTCCATCTCCACCAGTCTTTGCACCGTAGAGAACAACAAGATTTCCAGCGCCCGCAGCTTTTGCCAGCTTGATATCGCTATGTTTCATAACCCCTACGCAAAGAGCGTTAACAAGTGGGTTTCCGAGGTAGGTCTGGTCAAAGACAACTTCTCCACCAATATTTGGAAGCCCTAAACAATTTCCATAACCGCCAACACCTGCCACGATTCCAGGAAGAACGCGACGCGTATCTGGTGCATCTGCTGGCCCAAAGCGAAGTGGATCCATAACAGCGATAGGGCGGGCGCCCATAGTCAAAATATCTCGAACGATTCCACCAACGCCAGTTGCGGCGCCTTGATAAGGCTCAATAAATGATGGGTGGTTATGAGATTCAATTTTAAAAGTTACTGCATAACCTTGTCCGACATCGACAACGCCAGCGTTTTCGCCGATACCGACAAGGAGTGCGTCAGTCTTTACTGCTTTTTCGCCAAATTGCTTTAGGTGAACCTTGGAAGATTTATATGAGCAGTGCTCAGACCACATCACTGAATACATTGCAAGTTCTGATGAAGTTGGGCGACGTCCTAAAATTTCTTTAATGCGCGCATATTCATCAGGCTTTAAACCAAGTTCAGCAAAAGGTTGGCTAGCCTCTGGATTTGCTTGCGCCTGTGCAACGGTATCGAGCGCCATTACTTCACCAACGCTTTCAGCACTGAAGTAAAGAAACCTAAGCCATCGGCAGATGGTCCAGTTAAAGAATCAATCGCATGTTCTGGATGTGGCATAAGTCCGACAATATTTCCGCGTTCGTTTGTAACGCCTGCAATCAGATTACGTGAGCCATTTGGGTTTTCACCGACATAGCGAGCGATGATGCGACCTTCGCCTTCAAGCATCGCCAGAGTTTCATCGTCGCACATATATGCGCCTTCACCGTTCTTCAGTGGAATAACAATCTCTTCGCCTTGCTTGTATGAAGATGTCCAGGCAGTGTTTGTATTCTCAATCGTTAACTTTTGATCGCGGCATAAGAAGTGCAATTCATGATTGCGGGTCAGCGCACCTGGAATCAAATGCGCCTCGGCTAGGACCTGAAAGCCGTTACAGATACCTAGTAGCGGCATGCCACCAAGGGCTGCCTTAATGATCGGCTCCATCACTGGTGAGAATCGTGAGATCGCACCACAGCGAAGGTAATCACCATATGAAAAACCACCAGGAAGAATCACTGCATCTACGCCATGTAAATCGGCATCGTTATGCCAGAGCGCAACAGCGATGCCGCCTGCGTGGCGAACTGCGCGAGCTGCATCTCGATCATCGAGAGTGCCCGGAAATGTAACTACACCAATTTTCATATCTATTACTTCTCCACTCGCACTGTGAAGTTTTCAATGACAGGGTTGGAAAGAAGAACTTCGGCAGCCTTTTCTACATCAGCTAATTGGGCAGCAGTTGGTTCTCCATCGACTTCAATTTCAAAACGCTTTCCTTGGCGCACATCTTTAGCGAAGGCAAATCCAAGTCGTGGTAGCGCCGCAGCAACTGCCTTACCTTGTGGGTCGAGAATTTCAGGTTTTAACATCACATCGACCACTATCTTTGCCATTTTTATCCCCTTATTTTTGTCTTAGAACTTGCTGCCAGTTATACGTTCAAACGCTGCTTCATATCGCGCCGCAGTTTTCTCTACGATCTCTGCAGGCAATTCTGGGGGTGTGGATTTCTTATCCCATCCACTTGTGGTGAGCCAATCACGAACAAATTGTTTATCAAATGAAGGCTGTGACTTACCTGGTTCCCAGCCATCTGACTCCCAGAAACGTGATGAATCAGGAGTCAGAGCCTCATCACCTAAAGTTATTTCGCCCGAAGTATTTAAACCAAATTCAAATTTTGTATCTGCCAAAATGATTCCGCGCTCTGCGGCAAATGCACTAGCTGTGTCATATAGCTTTAAAGTCAGTTCACGAAGTTCGGCCGCGTAATCTGCGCCGACAATTTTGGCAGCGCTCTCAAAATCTATATTGATGTCGTGGTCGCCAATCTCTGCCTTTGTAGCTGGCGTAAAGATGCTCGCTGGCAGCTTAGAACCGTCTACTAAACCTGCTGGGAGTGGACTAGCGCAGACTGATTGGCTTTCTTTATATTCAACAAGGCCGCTACCTGTGAGATAGCCACGAGCAACACATTCAATGGCAAACATTTCAAGAGGCTGCACAATCACTGCGCGATCTGCGACAACATCAGGAACATCATCGGAAACAATATGGTTGGGGACGATATCTGCCAAGAGTTCAAACCAGAAGAGCGAGAGCTGGGTCAAGATTGCGCCCTTGTTTGGAATTGTCGTTGGTAAGACCCAATCAAAGGCAGAGATGCGATCAGATGCAACTAAGAGAATTTCGCCAGCGTCATTTCTATATAAGTCGCGAACTTTGCCAGTGCGCAGGTGTTGCCAACCGCTAATAGTTGGTGCTGGCGGTGCGCCAGCTGCGCCGAAGCCACTCACCGAATTAGATGAGGTTTGTACTGCGCTGCGGCAGGATGCGCGGAAGTAATCGCGTCGATGCGAGTTACAACTCGAGCTACTTGTTGGCGAGCATCGCCAGTAAATTCAATGGGGTTGCCGATAAGGGCCTCTAACTCGGCGCGTTTAAAGGGAATGCGATCATCTGCATCGAGGGCGGCTAAGAAGTTATTTGGCTTACCTTCGCGCATACCTAAGGCTGCAGCAACCGCGTGCTCTTTGATAACTTCATGTGCAACTTCGCGACCGAC
>CAZSWE010000106.1:0-3015 GCA_964610715.1 uncultured Candidatus Planktophila sp. | reverse complement strand
AGCTATTTCAGTGGCGATTTACAGTAAATAGGACCTTGCTCTAACCTAGGCCCACATCAATACAGATTTACTTGAGGCGGGGTGCAGCATGGCGGAGAAGAAGAGCTTCCTTAACTGGGTGGGCTTCACTGGCGAGGATGAAAGTTCAAACCAGCCATCATCGGTCGACCGCATCCGCGAACTTGAAGCACAAATTGCAGATTTAAAATCTCGCCGAGACATCACAGGTTTAACTAAAGAAGAGTTTGAGATTCTCGCAACAGAGACAGCGATGTCGATGATCAAATCTGCCCAAGCGCGAGAGAGCAAGGCGCAGGCGGCAGCATCACGTTTAGTTGCCGAAACAACTCGAGCAACAAAGGAAGAGTTAGAAGCAGCTGATGCAAAGGCTCGCTCAATTCTTTCAGGTGCTGAATCACGTGGACGTAAATACATTCAGACCGCAGAAGCAGAGGCTGAAGAGAAGATTGCTCAGGCAGAGGCCGAAGCTGAGAGTTTGATGGAGAGTAAGAAGCGGGAAATTGCAGCACTTGCAACTGCAGCTCGTCGCGAAGGCGAAAGAATTATCACCGAAGCGACAACCGAGGTCTCTGGATATCGTCAATGGTTGGCTGGAGTTATTTCCGAGGCAGAGCGTCTCTACCGAATTCAGAAGCAATCACTAGATGCCGCAGAGTCTGCGATTCAGCAATCACGTAACCGTCTCGATGGTGCTTTCCAAAGGCTTGAAGAGCTTCAAAAGAGTGTTCTCGATAATCTCAACGCAGATGACACATTAATTAATCCAGGTCCGCTTAAGGTTTCTAGCCAACGCACCCGTCCAGCACTTGATGCACCAAAGAAGAGTGCTAAGAAAACTGCGAAGAAGGCCGCAAAAAAGGCTCCGGCAAAGAAGAGCTCGGCCAAGAAAACCGCAAAGCGCTAATTTCCTTTAGCTCATAAAAGCCATGTCCACTCCCCGCGGCATCCGTTACATACCTGCCATCGATGGTTTACGTGCTGTCGCTGTAATCGCGGTGATGCTCTATCACCTTGGTTTTGATTGGATTCCAGGAGGATTTCTTGGTGTAGATCTCTTCTTTGTGATCTCTGGCTATGTGATTACACGTTTGCTTTTAGATTCGATTCAACGAAGTGGTGGATTAGATCTACGTGCTTTCTATATAGCTCGCATCAGACGTTTGCTGCCACCACTTGTTTTCATGATCATTGTGACAACTGTCTTTATCGGAGTCTGGGCACCAGACACCATGCGACGATTTGTTGCAGACACTCCCTTTGCGCTCTTTGGCGGAATGAACTGGTGGTTGGTATTTCGCCAAACTGATTACTTCGAAGAAATTGGGCGAGCTCCACTTTTGCAGCACACCTGGTCACTTGGCGTAGAGGCACAGTTTTACCTGGTGTGGCCGCTGATTCTCCTCTTAGTTTTACGGTACTTCGGTAAGAACAAGATTTCTGGTGCGGCCCTATTGATTGCAGCGTTTTCAGGAATTTCACTTCTTCTTGTCTCACTGCGCATTGATGCGGCGAATTCATCCTCTGTAAGCCATGTGTACTTTGGTACAGACACGCACAGCATTGGTTTATTTCTCGGTGCAGCCCTTGCTGTCCGATGGATTCCACAGAATCTCAATGAAACAGTTTCAAAGAAGGCCCAGGATTTCATTGATGGAATTGGTCTCTTTGGTCTAGTTGGAATCATTGCAGCATTTTTACTTGTCGATGAGAATGATCCAACTCTTTACAAGATTGCCTTTCCGCTAGCTGGAATTTTCGGTTGTGCAATCATTACTTCGATTGTGCATCCAGCTTCTCGCTTTGCTCCGATTCTCAGTACTAGCCCATTTGTCTGGATCGGTGAGCGTTCATACGCAATTTACTTGTGGCACTGGGTGGTATTTCAACTCACACGTCCTCAATTTGATCTAGAAGGTTCTCCGTGGGCGCTGTACACATTGCGAATATTGATTGTCTTTGCCCTGGCAGATATCTCTCTGCGAATCGTTGAATTACCAGTTAGAACAGGGCTTATTGATTATTGGTTTAAGGGAATGAAGTACCGCACTAAGCGAGTTCAACTTCGACAAAAGTTTGCAGTCTTTCTCATTATCATCTCAACAATCGGTGTAACTACAACCTCCGCACTTAGCGCTATTGCAGAGGGTGATCGCCAACTTAATCAACTTAAGAAGCAGTTAGAGCAACCAACTACCGTGCCTACATTGACTGAGGGTGGCCTCTGGGTTACCGGTGACTCAGTTATCTTAGGAATTCGTTTCGAGTTAGATGCGCGGGAAAACATTGGCTTAATTAACGCACGAGTTGGGCGACAAGCACCAGAGCTTTTAGAGGTTATCAAGAATGACAAGGCGAATATGGTTGGTTCAACCATCATCTTGAACCTTGGAAACAATAATAAGTTAAGTGAAGAGCAAGTGGCAGCGATCTTTGCTGAAATTGCAGAGCAGCCCCGTATCATCGTTGTAAACACCGCTGTTCCACGGGATTGGCGTGATGAGAACAATGAATTAATAGCTAAGTACGCAGCTCAGTATGGAGCGCGGTTAATTGATTGGGCAGCGATTTCAGCTAACCATCCAGAGTACTTTGGACCAGATGGAGTGCATCTAGTTCCAGCTGGTGTTCGTGCATATGTAGATGCGATCGCCGCAGAACTTTCACCAGCTACTGAAGTCATAAGTGAGCAATAAAAAATCCCCCACCGTTAAGTGAGGGATTTTTTACAATGAATTCTTTACTTAAACTCTCCTGGAATTCCAAATGCTGTTGCTGATGCAGTTTGTCCATCTGCGTAAACAGATGAAACGCGGAACTGAGTCCAGCCTGAATCACTAGCCTTTGAAACATTTTGTGTGAGTTGATCTGCAGGAACTGTTGCGATTACTGACCACTCGCCGGTTCCGTTGGCACGGATTTCAACGTTATATCCAGTAAGGCCTTCAACAGCTGTTGGTGCTACCCAGCGAAGCTTTAATCCGCCTTCAGCATTGA
>CAZSWE010000105.1:0-3088 GCA_964610715.1 uncultured Candidatus Planktophila sp. | reverse complement strand
TTAAACGCGGTTTAGTAAAGGCGGTCTTCGCAACCGAGACGCTTGCGCTGGGAATTAATATGCCAGCCAGAACTGTTGTCCTTGAAAAGTTGACCAAGTGGAATGGTGAGGCTCATGTCTCAATTACTCCAGGTGAATACACCCAACTGACTGGTCGCGCTGGTCGTCGTGGTATCGACATTGAAGGGAATGCAGTCGTCCAATGGTCACCAACGGTTGATTCAGCAACTGCTGCAGGGCTTGCATCCACTCGTACCTATCCTTTGCGTTCTTCATTCACGCCTAGTTACAACATGTCAATTAATCTCATTGCTCGTTTTGGCCGTGAACGCGCTCGAGGTTCATTGGAATCATCTTTCGCTCAGTTCCAGGCAGACCGAGCGGTAGTGGGGTTGGTTCGACAGATCAGAAAGAATGAATCACTTGCTGCAGAACTTACTGATTCTGCGCAATGCCACCTCGGTGATTTCAATGAGTACTCACGTATTCGAATTGAGATAAAGGAGTTAGAGAAGTTACTGAGCAAGCGAGATGGCCGCCGCACCTTTGATCAGCGCCAGAGATTGCACATGGAGAATGAGCTCGATGGAATGCGACGCGGGCTTCGTCAGCATGCCTGCCACCCTTGCAGTGATCGCGAAACCCACGCCCGCATCGCAGAACGTGCAGATCGCCTCAATCGTGAGTCCGACGGCTTACGAGCGCGAGTAGAGAATCGCACCCACGTGATTGCCAAGACATTCGATCGCATCTGTAATGTGCTGACACATCTTGGCTATATCGAAGGAGAGAAACCGCTCGACCAAGGAAAGATTCTGGCGAAGATTTATGCCGAATCAGACCTTCTTCTCACGGAATCTATCCGCAGGGGAGTGCTCAAAGATCTCAACGCTCCAGAGCTCCTCTCTGTCGCCTCGGCGATGATCTATGAAAGTCGCAGCGCTGAAAACTATGCACCCAAGATGCCTAATCAGAATGTGGCTAATTCACTTGCTGCCGTTGCAAAGATTTGGGTTGAACTCGAAGATATAGAGAATGAATTTGATGTAAAAACTCAGAGAGAACCAGACTTTGGATTCTGCTATCCCGCATATCGCTGGGCTAATGGGCACTCGCTCAGTAGCGTATTGAAAGGCACGGATATGACCGTGGGTGATTTCGTGCGCAGTATTCGTCAACTCATTGATTTACTCACTCAGATTGGCGGTGCATCTGAGGAGTTGAGGACAGTTTGCCGAGAAGGAATAAGGCGATTGGATCGCGGAGTTATTTCGGATATGTTGGCGGATGTATGACACTGATGCTTTTAGATAGCGCCTCTCTCTGGTATCGCGCCTACTACGGAATGCCTGACACTCTTCTCTCTCCTTCGGGTATGCCAGTGAATGCGATACGCGGTTATCTCGATATGACCGCGCGTCTAATTAGCATGTATTCACCCAACCGAATCGTCGCTTGCATCGAGGGAGATTGGCGCCCTTCTTGGAGAGTCGATCTCTTTCCTGATTACAAAGCTAACCGTTTGGAAGAAGAAGGCGATGAGGAAGAAGAGCCAGAAACGCTTACGCCGCAGATTCCAGTTCTTCTAGACCTCCTTGATGAATTCGGCATCCCAATGGTCGGAGTAGATGATTACGAGGCAGATGATGTGATGGCGACCTTTGCAGTGCAAGAGAAGGGGCCAATCCGCATTGTCACGGGGGATAGGGATCTCTTTCAACTAGTAGATGACCGACGTGATGTAAAAGTTGTCTACCTAGCGCGAGGTGTTTCGCAACATGATTTGGTGGATACCAAATGGGTCGCCGATAAGTATTCGATTCCCGGTGATCGTTACGCACTTTTTGCGATGTTCCGTGGAGACCCATCCGATGGGTTGCCAGGAGTTAAGGGGATAGGCGAGAAGGGGGCTGCGATTATCGCTAACCATTTCGCCACCGTTGATGAGGCCCTGGAGGGCGCTCGGTCTGGTCATGCAGCCCTGACTGCAAATCTTGCTAAGAAAATTAGCGAAGGTGCGGATTATCTTAAGATTGCTCCAACGATCGTTCACTGTGCAAAGGATGTAGCCCTTCCTCAATTAGATATTGCCATGCCTAAAGCTCCAAAGGATCTCTCAAAAATCTACGCCATGAAAGAGGAGTACGGTCTGGGGGCGAGCGTCGATAGATTAATATCGGCGCTGAATTGGTAGTGAAGGGAGCGCGATGAAGCCAGTAATTTTAATTCCGACGTACAACGAATCAACTTCTATCGTCGAACTGCTGCGCTCTCTTGAGGAGCTTCACCAAAAACGAGATTTTGATGTTTTCATACTTGATGATAATTCACCCGATAAGACTGCAGATATCGTGCAATCGCTCAAACTTCCATGGGTTGAAGTTCTCCGCCGTCCCGGAAAAGCTGGATTAGGTGCGGCCTATCGAGCAGGATTCGCTCATGTTCTTCCCCTTGGAAAATATTCAAAGATTGTGACGATGGATGCTGATGGTTCGCATCGCGTTGCAGATCTGCCTGCAATGTTGGATGCCACAGACGATAAACTTTCCATCACCTTAGGCACGAGATGGATGCCTGGTGGTTCGGTCGTTAATTGGCCTAAGAGTCGACAATTGTTATCTAAATCAGGAACGAAATATGCTCGTATCGCCCTTGGTATTCCACTTAACGATCTCACCGGAGGCTTTCGCGTCTACAGCGCTGACTTATTAAATAAGTTGAAGTTAACCGAGATGACTGCAACTGGATATTGTTTTCAGATTGAGATGGCGATGGCGGCAACGCTCGCTGGTGCAAAACTCGTAGAAGTTCCCATTACCTTTGTAGAGCGCATCAACGGAGTCTCTAAGATGAGCAGAGCGATCGTGATTGAAGCTCTCTGGCAGACCACGCTCTGGGGGCTATCTCGACGCTTACGGCCTAACGCCGATAAGTTACATTATGTAAAGTAAAAGGAATCAGGCGAAGGCTTCGATGGGTGGGCAGGAACAGACAAGGTTCCTATCCCCGTATGCCCCGTCTATACGGCCGCTGGTGGGCCAATACTTGCCCTTCATGCCGATGAGTTCACCTGGAATCAAACCTGTCA
>CAZSWE010000104.1:0-3118 GCA_964610715.1 uncultured Candidatus Planktophila sp. | reverse complement strand
ACTGTTGTGCCAACCCTTCTACGCTCAGGAAATACCACCAACACTGTTCCTGATCTTGCAGTACTAGATATTGATGCTCGCTCATTTTCTCAAGCTGAACTCGAACGCATTGATCGCGAAATCAAAGCTCTCAAAGCGGTAAATCCTGCCGCCCGACTTGAAATCACTGGCGGTCTCAATCGACCACCGCTACAGCCCTCATCAACGAAGGCGTTATATGAGCGCGCTGAAAAAGTTGCTGCAGCAATTGGTATGAAGCCACTTGGGTGTGCAGAAGTCGGTGGAGCAAGCGATGGAAACTTTGCCGCAGCAGCAGGTGCACAAGTACTCGATGGACTTGGCGCAGTAGGTGGCGGTGCACATGCTCCATCCGAATGGGTGAGTATCTCTTCTATGCAAGAACGCAGTGATTTTCTGCACGCCCTAATTAAAGACATTCTGATTAAGGATCTCCTCTCATGACCGATGGACCACTAATCGTCCAAAGCGATAAAACGCTTCTCCTAGATGTCGATCACGTTCTCTCAACTGAATGTCGCCGCGCCATTGCGCCTTTTGCTGAACTAGAAAGATCACCTGAACATATCCATACCTACCGCCTGACCAACCTCGGTTTATGGAATGCCCGCGCTGCCGGACATGATGCTGAGCAAGTCATTGACACACTGATCAAATATTCACGGTATGCAGTTCCTCATTCACTGCTCGTTGATGTTGCAGAGACAATGTCGCGCTACGGCAGATTGCGCCTTGAAGCAGATCCAGTACATGGCCTCATCCTTGTCACCACAGATACCGGAGTTCTCGAAGAAGTTATTCGCGCTAAGAAGATTGCGCCCCTGCTCGGTGTACGCATTGATAAAGAGACGATCGCTGTGCATCCCAGCCAACGCGGTCAGATTAAGCAGTCGCTCCTTCGTTTAGGTTGGCCTGCAGAAGATTTCGCTGGCTACGTCGATGGCCAAGCACATGAGATTGCACTTAAAGAAGATGGCTGGAAGATTCGTCAATACCAAGAACATGCAGCTGAAGGATTTTGGCATGGCGGCTCCGGAGTAGTCGTTCTTCCATGTGGCGCAGGTAAGACAATTGTCGGAGCTGCAGCGATGGCTCACGTCAAAGCAACCACTTTGATTTTGGTAACTAATACCATTGCAGCGCGCCAATGGCGTGAAGAGCTACTTAAGCGCACAACGCTCAATGAAGATGAAATTGGCGAATATTCAGGTGCGAAGAAAGAGATTCGCCCCGTCACTATTGCGACCTACCAGGTGATGACCAAGAAGAAGAATGGCGTCTACGCCCACCTTGACCTCTTCGATACCCACGACTGGGGTTTGATTATTTACGATGAAGTGCACCTGTTGCCTGCGCCAATCTTTCGCTTTACTGCAGATATTCAATCGCGCCGTCGCCTAGGGCTAACCGCCACTTTGGTGCGCGAAGATGGCATGGAAGGCGAAGTATTTTCACTTATCGGCCCCAAGCGTTTTGATGTGCCTTGGAAAGAGATCGAAGCGCAAGGATATATTGCACCTGCTGAATGTATTGAAGTTCGCGTGAATTTGACTGAAGCAGAGCGACTTTCTTATGCAACTGCTGAGCCAGAAGAACGTTACCGATACTGCGCAACCACGCGCACCAAGCGCAATGTTGTTGAAGAGCTAGTTGCTCATCATGCTGGCGAGCAGATACTTGTTATTGGTCAATACATTGATCAACTAGATGATTTATCTGAAACCCTAGGTGTACCGCTGATTAAGGGCGATACGCCACAAAAGGAACGTGAGCGACTCTTTGCAGCATTTAGATCCGGTGAAGTGACCTGCCTCGTTGTATCTAAGGTTGCTAACTTCTCTGTCGATCTACCTGAAGCCACTATCGCTATTCAAGTATCTGGTGCCTTTGGATCACGTCAAGAAGAGGCGCAACGACTGGGCCGAATCTTGCGACCTAAATCAGATGGGCGAGGTGCAAAGTTTTACTCTGTTGTTTCTCGCGACACCATCGATCAAGACTTTGCCCAGAATAGACAACGCTTCTTGGCAGAACAGGGATATTCGTATCGGATTATTGATGCCGACGATGTTTTTCAAGGGAAGTTCTAAAGCGTTCTGGATCTACCTTAAAGAAGTCATGGTGTTCGCCATTGATATGAATTACCGGAACTTCGTGGCCATATAACTTCTCTAACTCTGGACTTCCATCGATATAAATCACGTCGATTGTGAAGTTGAGTTCCGCTCGCATTCCTTCAAGAGTATTCACAGCGTTTTCGCAGAGATGGCAGCCGTGGCGAGAGTAAACGGTAACCATGACTGCATTCTCTCACCCTGATAGCGTTGCCCGCTATGAGGAGCCCATTGCTGCGAAAAGGCGGGCTCTTTTTTGCTTTCTCGCTTCTCTTTGCAACTCTCATGCCAGCGCCAATACAAGCGCTCTCTAATTTCAAAGTTGCCCCTTCAACTGTATGGGGACACACCTACGCAGGTAAAGCAGTTGGAAATCCAACAACTACCCCACCAAAAGTTTTCAATCTTGAAGCGAAATCAAAGTTTGTAGTTAATTACAAGAACTTTCCAGATTGGGCTAAAAAAGATTTCCAATCAGCTGTCGATATCTGGGCAGCGAATTTTGCATCCGCAGCTCCTGTCACGATTGATGCATCGTGGGGACGTGCGCCATCGTGGGGAGTTTTAGGTAGCGCGCGACCTGGAAACTATTACTCAGGTTTTGATGGTGCACCAGATCAGAGCCTCTGGTATCCCTCGGCACTAGCTAATGCACTCGCTGGTAAAGATCTTGAACCCAACAATCCAGATATGGTGATTCAGATTAACTCGCTAGCAAATTGGAATACTCGTAACGATGGAACTCCCAGCGCTACTGAATATGACTTGCCCTCTGTCTTCTTACATGAAATGGCCCACGGCTTAGGTTTTCTCTCAACAGATTCCTACGATTCTTTCTTCGGTTACGGCACTATCGAACAACCAACTCCATATGCGGCCTACGCGCAGCTGCCTGATGGTCGTCGTCTTTCGGATCTGCCATCTCCATCTATTGAACTTGGTAAAGCGCTCACCTCTAAGTTGGTCTGGTCAGGGCAGTTCGGAAA
>CAZSWE010000103.1:1355-3157 GCA_964610715.1 uncultured Candidatus Planktophila sp. | reverse complement strand
ACTTCTGCAGTTGTCGCCTGAGCCCCAAGGTTGAGATATTCAACAATCGCAACAAGGGCTGCGGCTCCTCCGCCAACGCCGTTAAAGAGCGCAACCAGTTGCGGCATCTGTGTCATCTCAACTTTTCGAGCAGCTGGGACTCCGATTACAAGACCTACGGCGATTGCGCCAACGATCCACCCAAGATTATTGAGCGGAGCTCCATAGAAAAACACTGCAAGGGTGGCAACGGTTGCACCGAATGCGCCGATGAGATTTCCACGTCGCGCAGTCTTTGGATGAGACAGACCTTTAAGAGCCAAGATAAAGGCAACACCTGCTGCTAAACCAATCAGGCTATAGAGAGTGCTATTCATTATTCGCCTCCCTTAGAGCTGTCGTTCTTCTTCACTTTAAACATCTCAAGCATTCTGTCGGTAACAACAAAGCCGCCGACCATATTGATTGTTGCAAGAACAATCGCTGCAAGAGATAAGCCAAGTTCAAGGTTTGTTTTGCTGTGATCGGCCACGATGATCGCACCCACGAGGATGACGCCGTGGATTGCATTTGCTCCAGACATCAGCGGGGTGTGGAGCGTTGATGAAACCTTAGAGACAACTTCAAAGCCCACAAATACTGCGAGTACGAAGATGGAGATGATTGCCATTGCATCCATTAGAGATTCCCTCCGGGCGTGTGCTTTTTACCCGCATGAGAGAGGGCAGATTTATCAATGATTTCATCGGTGAAATCGATATTGAGCGCTACAGGTGCGCCATCTTTACTTGGCGTTGTCATCAACGTTAAGAGATTGACGACGTTACGTGAGTACAGGCTAGATGCGTGGAATGGCAGCTGGCTTGGAACATCTTTTCCGCCCCAGATCTGAACTCCCTTTGCAGTAACAACAATTTCGCCCGGCTTTGACCCTTCAACGTTTCCGCCTGTTTCGGCAGCTAGATCAACGATGATGGTTCCAGCTTCCATCGCATCCACCATCTGCGCTGTCATCAAGCGAGGTGCCGTGCGACCAGGAACTGCAGCGGTTGTAATGACTACATGTGACTTAGCAATATAAGGAGTGAGAAGTTCACGTTGCTTGGCAGCGCGCTCTTCTGTCATCTCGCGCGCATAACCGCCAGCGCCTTCAAGTGCTTCAAGTTCGAGGTTGATAAATGTTGCACCCATTGACTTCACTTCATCGGCGGAAGATGGGCGCACGTCATAAGCGCTGACAACTCCACCAAGGCGGCGAGCAGTTGCAATCGCTTGCAAACCGGCAACGCCTGCGCCAAGTACCAAAACTTGAGCTGGGGTCACAGTGCCCGCTGCGGTCATTAACATCGGGAAGAATCGTGGAGAAAGTTCTGCGCCAACGAGCGCTGCGCGATAGCCAGCACAGAGCGCTTGTGATGTCAGCGCATCCATTGACTGTGCACGCGAAATACGTGGAACGAGCTCAAGTGAGAAGGCTGTTACCCCTGCCCCAGTTGCCGCTTCAATCGAATCAACGCCTGTAACTGGTGAGAGGAATGAAATTGTGACTGCGCCCTTCTTGAGGGTCTTCATCTGCGCTGGCGTAAGAGATGTAACAGAGAGAACGACATCTGCATCGCTGATGACGTTGCCGCTCTTTACTGTCGCACCTGCAGCCGTGTAGAGATCATCGGTTGCTTGTGAATAAACCCCTGCACCTGATTCGATGACCACTTCGTAGCCAAGTCGAGTCAGTTTGTTGATGACATCTGGCACGAGCGCTACGCGCTTTTCACCATCGCGAATCTCTTTAGGAACGGCAACTCTCATACGGAGAAAGGTAC
>CAZSWE010000103.1:0-1255 GCA_964610715.1 uncultured Candidatus Planktophila sp. | reverse complement strand
AATTTCCCTTTAATTCACCGCGAGTTAAGTGATAAAGCAGCGCCTGAATAGTGGTGCGACGATGATATGCCTCGCGCCAGATGACAGATTTTGGTCCATCGATTACCGCGGCCTCAACCTCTTCACCGCGATGAGCAGGAAGGCAATGCATAAAGATTGAATCTTTTTCAGTCATCGCCATTAACTTTTCAGTAACTGCATACGGCGCTAAAGCCTTCATCTTCTCGGTGCGCTCTGCTTCTGGATCTCCCATAGACATCCAGACATCTGTGTAGAGAACAGAAGCGCCTTGAGCTGCTGCCTCTGCATCAGTTGTCACTTCAATTGTGGCGCCACTCTTTGCTGCAATCTCTTTCGCCTTTGCAACAACTGCTGCATCTGGGGCCCACTTGCCAGCAGGCGTTGCTGCAACAACATGTGCGCCCATGATCGCTCCCATGATTAACCAAGCATGGGTCATATTGTTGCCATCACCGAGATAGACAAACTTTCTTCCTTGAATATCTGCACCAAAGTTTTCGCGGATAGTGACCCAGTCCGCGAGAAGCTGCGTTGGGTGGTCATCATCTGTTAAACCGTTGATAACAGGGATTGAGGCGCTTGCGCCAAGTTCATCGACATCAGATTGCTTATAGGTGCGGATAAGAAGTGCGTCGCAGTAGCCGCTAAGAATCTTGGCAGTATCTGAAATCGTTTCGCCACGACCAAGTTGAAGATCATCGCCGCGAATAAAGATTGGCGTTCCGCCCAAGTGAGCAACTGCAGTTTCTGAAGCCAGACGAGTACGGGTTGATGGCTTTGTCATATAGATAGCAACAGTCTTATTGCTCAGAGCGGTATTGGAGCGAAGAGGCTTGCTGGCAAAGTCAGCGGCGGTGTCGAGTAGTAACTCAACATCAGCGCGAGATAAATGCTCGGTGCGCAGTAAGTCTTTCATTGGAAGATTCTACCCTCCGTCATGGATACTTTGCTCATGGGTTTCTTCAGCCGCGAACCAGATACAGACACACTTACTCGCCCCGTTGAGCAAGAAGATGATGGTGGCCATGATCGCTTTGCTCATTACATAAAGAAAGAGAAAGTTGTTGAATCTGCTGTCACTGGTAAAGCGGTGCGTGCTTTATGTGGAAAGAAGTGGGTGCCATCTCACGATCCGCAGAAATATCCAGTCTGCCCAATCTGTAAAGAGATTTATGAAGGCTTAAGACCTGGTCCTGAAGATGGGGACGGCGAGAAGTAAAGAAATGGTGGAGGT
>CAZSWE010000102.1:0-3250 GCA_964610715.1 uncultured Candidatus Planktophila sp. | reverse complement strand
ACTCGAACCCCCGACCCGGTGATTAAGAGTCACCTGCTCTACCAACTGAGCTAACAACCCATTCAAGCGCCGAAACGCCTAAATGCAGAGCAGACCCTACCAGCGCCGCGCTGCTTGTTTAACCACGTATCTGCCGCCAAGATAGTGAGATGTCTCGCTGGGAAATACGGATAGCCGCAGTAGTTGCTGCCCTTCTTTTAGGGGCTATCCCTAACTCGGCAACGGGTGTTGAGCAAGAACCAGGGCTGGCTACAGCAGTACTTGAGACTTTGGCTGTAAAAGGACGAGCTCCCAAGACTGGATATACACGTGCGCAATTTGGACCGACGTGGGCAGATGTTGATCGCAATGGTTGCGATACTCGTAACGATATTTTGAAGCGAGATCTGACATCAATTACCTATCGCACCAAGACGCAAAATTGTGTTGTCGAATCCGGAACGCTTGTTGATCGATATTCCGGCGAGACGATTAACTTTGTTAAAGGCAATATCTCCAGCATGGAAGTTCAGATTGATCATGTGGTGGCACTTTCCAATGCTTGGCAGACAGGTGCTTTTAAATTAAGCGCGGATCAACGCAAGGCGTTATCCAATGACCCCTTGAATCTCTTTGCAGTAAAGGGGCGGTTGAATTCACAGAAGGGCGATGGCGATGCAGCAACATGGCTGCCACCTTTGAAAAGCTTTAGGTGTAGCTATGTGGCCCAGCAGATTGCAGTCAAGGCTAAGTATTCGCTTTGGGTAACAGCGCCTGAAAAAGCCGCCATGGTTTCAATACTTGCTAAATGCCCAACGCAGAAAGTGCCAGTTAGTTAGGCAGGTCTACGGTGTAGTGAACACCGCTAAATTGCTTACGCCATTCAGTGATTTCGCGCTGAATAGATTTTGGTTCAGCGCTTGTATCAAGTGAACGGGCAATAAATTCAGCAAGATCTTGCATATGTTCGACCTTCATACCGATACGAACAATCTCAGGTGTACCGATACGAAGTCCATTGAGGTCGCCTTCAACTTGTTCGACAGGGAGTCCAATACCGCAGGCAAGTAGCCCTGCTTCACCCATGCGCCGCGCGGCAGTCTGACCTCCACCATATGGGGCAGCCAGGATTGCGAATTGATGCGAAGTAGTGAAGCCTTTATCAGCTGCATAGATATTGACGCCAAGGTTTTGCAGATGTTGAGCAAGTGCCTGTGAAGTCTTCACCATCATCTGTGCGTAATCGCGGCCTACGGATTTCCAATCTTGCAAGGTAATACCAAGTGCTGCAGTCTTGGCAGCATCAAAGTTTGCAGTCAAACCTGGATATGCGATGGCATCAAGCTTCTGTGCAATCTCATCATCGTTGGTAACAATCAAGCCACCTGCTGGTCCGCCGAGTGATTTGTATGTTGAGAAAGTCATCAAGTGTGCGCCTTCTACCAGTGGTTGTGGCCAAACTTTGCCCGCAATCATTCCGCAGAGGTGGGCTGCGTCAAAGAGAACTTTTGCACCAACTTCATCTGCGATGGCGCGAACTTGCGCAATCGGATGATGGAATAAGTTCAGTGAACCACCCACAGTGATGAGCTTGGGCTTTACTTCATGTGCAAGTTTGCGCAGCGCATCAATATCGATTGTGTAACCGGTCTGATCCACAGGTGCAGAAATAGTGTTGAGACGATAGAGACCAGCAGATCCGCCCTTGTGGTGAGTGACGTGGCCACCAATGGATGCAGGGGGAGCGATGATGGTGTCGTGTGGCTCAGTCGTTGCCATAAAGGCGTAGAGATTTGCGATTGCACCAGATGGAACGCGGAACTCTGCATAGGTTGAACCAAAGACTTCGCAGGCTAGCTCTTGCGTGATGATTTCAATCTGCTCGATAGCACCTAGTCCTGTTTCGTACTTGTCTCCTGGATGGCCAAGGGAAGCACGTGAGCCCATTCCAGATGAAAGCAACTTCTCAGCACGAGGATTGAGAATATTTGTGGCGGGGTTGAGATTGATTCCTTGAATATCGTGAAGGCGATGGTTCTCTTGCGCTAGCTCTTCAATCCATTTCTGAACATCTGCGCCCGCTTTGGTATCAACTTGAGAAGCAATCCGAGTAATCAGCTCTTGCGAAGCAGCTGTTGCCCAAGTCTGCGTCTTGAGGGATTGCATTACTTATTTGCTTCCTTGTAACGCTGATACGAAGCGTTGATTTCTAACTCTGCAGCGTCGTGTCCTACCCAGTCGCCACCATGTACTTCTTTACCTGGTTCAAGAGTTTTATAGACCTCAAAGAAGTGCTTGATTTCATCGAGTTCATAACTTGGAACATCTGCTAAATCTTTGAGGTTGTTCTTGCGGATATCTCCGGCTGCAACACAGAGCAGTTTGTCGTCGCCACCTTTTTCATCGGTCATGCGGAACATGCCAATAACGCGGCAGGAAACTACGCAGCCAGGAAAGGTTGGCTCATCGAGCATGATTAGCGCATCGAGTGGATCGCCATCGTTAGAAAGTGTGTTCTTTACAAAGCCATAGTCGTGTGGAAAGCGGGTTGCGGTAAAGAGCATGCGATCGAGGCGAACTTCATGGGTTTCATGGTTGATCTCATACTTATTACGTGACCCTGCCGGGATTTCAACGACTACGTCAAAGATCATTTCTACTTCTCTCTAGTTCGAGGAAAAACCTAACGTAAAGACAAAATTGGGGTGAACGACGGGGCTCGAACCCGCGACATCTCGGACCACAACCGAGTGCTCTACCAGCTGAGCTACGCCCACCATGTGCTGTGCAGGGTGCTTACTTTACCCGCTTACCTCTTCAGGGGTCGAATTGTTAGCAGGGTTTACAAAGAGCGCTGTGCGGTAATACGCCAATTCGGCGATGGAATCTTGAATATCGCCGAGCGCACGGTGATTACCGGTCTTGGCAGGCGATGCAAAGTAGGTTTTTGGGTGCCAGCGGCGGGCGAGTTCTTTAATCGATGAAACGTCGATGGTGCGGTAGTGCAGGTACTCGTTGAGCTTTGGCATATCGCGTGCGATGAAGTTGCGATCTACTGAAACAGAATTGCCGGCAAGCGGTGATTTACCTGGCTCAGTTCCCGATGCTTGCAAGTACTCCAGAATCTTCTCTTCGGCCGCGGATACTGAGATGCCCGATGGAATCTGAGTAATTAGGCCGGAGGCAGTGTGCATATTCTTTACAAATTCATTCATAGCATCGAGCTGGCCCTGGGTCGCATGGATAACAACATCCACACCTTCGCCAATGA
>CAZSWE010000101.1:0-3328 GCA_964610715.1 uncultured Candidatus Planktophila sp. | reverse complement strand
GTTAAGTGTGTGATCAAGTGGTACATCAGTAATCCGGTAGATGCTATTCGTCTATTTATTTACAAAGGTTGGTATTACTGGTCCCCGTGGTCTGGTCCACTTGGTAACGGCACCATGGCGCGCAACCCATGGCTAAAGATAAATCCGATTGTTGATATCGCTAAGGGCAGCCAATCTGGGAATGATCTTGTCTATAAGTCAATCGGTAAGGGAATTTCATTCTTCTGGACCATTGGATGTATCTCACTCTTCTTTATTGGATTCTTCTGGTTGCGATCTATGAAGGGCATCTATGCGCATCTGGCCTACGCCAGCTTTGCCCCTGTCGTCATTTCCTGGCTCGTATCCATGGGAACTATCGGAGACCACCGCTTCCGCATCCCTACGATGACCCTGAGCGTCTTCCTGCAGGTTATAGGCCTCTACGCCCTGCGCCATAAGGCGAAAACCCGCTCATTTGCCGTTGCTTTGGAGACAAACGCCAAGGCGCGATAACCTACGCGCCTGACACATCAGCTATTCGTAAGGAGGTCGCCCATGGGCCGCGGCCGTGCAAAAGCTAAGCAGACCAAGGTTGCTCGCGACTTGAAGTACAACTCTCAGGAGATGGACCTCGATCGCCTTACCAAGGAGCTGCACGGAGATGTACCTAACCAGCAGAATCAGGATGATGACGATCCTTTTGCTGAAGGCAATTACATTCCTCGCGCTTAACCGCGCTTCTTATCTAGACTCAGCTACGTGAGACCTACTCCGTACGTTGCATCTCTTCGTATCTACGAGCCACTCTCTGCCTTTGAGCCCGCAGATCGATTACGTTGGCAAGAAATTGATGCATCAGTCGATACTCGAAAAGAAGAGCAAGAGCTTGCGCTACGTCGCTTAGTTTTTCCTGAACCTCCCGCAGTCAGGCCAGATGGTGCACATGTTCTCGATATCAATGGCGCTCGCTATGTCTCGCCTTGGTCGACAGCGACTCGTTGTTGGGCAGCGCTCGATGACTTTAAAGATTCACTGCCATCTTCTATTACTCCGTTTTTTATCCCGCCTTCGCTAGAAGAAGTTATTACAACAGGTGTTGATCTCCTAGAAGATCGCGTGCCGCACATCATCACCGAGACATGGGTGATTCCACCGCGCTGGTTCTCACTCTTCACTCCAGAAGAGCGCGTTCGTGGTGAAGGTGACGAAGGCGTTTATTCATTTGCGCGGACCACAATGGCAAAGGCGCGGGAGCGAGCTGAGAAATCGCACGAAATTGTTCTTGGCGCATTTGGCCAAGGATCTGTTGAAGAAGAGATTGAAAATTTGCTTGATTGGCTCGAGCTCTTTCATCCGGAATCATTAGTAGAACTCGATTACGGCGGATTGGCGGGTTATCTCGATGCGGCGCTGCGCACCCAGGGTCTTGATGGAATTAATGAGGACTCATCAATTGAAGATGTTGCAGACAGTCTCGCTGGATTGGCCGCAGGCGATGGCGCTATTGCCGGGCAGGGTTATGAACGGCTTGTGACTCGTTGGAGATCGGTTCAGGCCTTCGAATCAGCTATTTAGATAGATGAATTCTTCATCGTCGCTATTGCGCCAAGCGTAAGTGTGGTGAATACTTCCCGACATTACGGAGCAAAACGGACACCTAATTAGGTTTCGTTATCGAAGGAGAAGTTCATGAATCGTCTGCCAGATGCTGAGGTGCTCTTAACGCCTCGCGAAGTTGCAGACCTCTTTGGAGTTGATCCTAAGACTGTCACACGTTGGGCGAAGGCTGGAAAGCTGACTTCGATTCGCACACTTGGTGGACATCGCCGCTATCGCAAATCTGAAGTTGAAGAACTTCGTCAAAATTATTTCAAGGCGCAGAACTAACTCTTTATTGGCACCATGACTTATTCCATCGCGCAATTTTTCTTACTCGGCGCACTAACGATGGTCTTTGTGGGACTTATAACAGCTCCGATTAGAACGTTGGCACTTCGCGTTGGAGCAGTTGATGCTCCGACTCTCGCTCGCAAAACTCAGAAGGAGCCAATTCCATATTTAGGTGGCGTTGCAATTGCTGTTGGAATTGTGGGAGCTTCATATGGCTCACTCCTTGCCGTTGATTTCACATTAGAGAATTTTGAGCTGGCAAGCTTTGTTTTGATTCCCGCAATCGCGATTTCGGCGATGGGGCTTTGGGATGATTTAAAAGGGCTAGAACCCTGGCCGCGGTTAGTTGCGCAGACAGCCACCGGAATTATCGTTGCTGTCATTCTGACTGCAACCGACACCATGGGATTTGCCTTTGATAGCCAGGTATTGAACTATGCAATCACCGTGCTCTGGATTGTTGGTGTCTGTAACTCAATTAACTTCTTTGATAATCACGATGGTGGAGCAGCCGGCACAGTAACTGTCATTACCTTCTTCCTCTTCTTTATCGCCTATGACCGCCAGCAAGTGCTGGTAAGTGCTTTGGCGATAGTCACCGCTGGGGCAACGGCAGGATTCCTTCTCTGGAACCGCCATCCAGCAAAGATCTATATGGGTGATGCTGGCTCGCTCTTTCTCGGCATCATCATTTCGGTACTCACCATTCGCTTAAGTCCAGGTGTTGTTCCAACTTACAAATCTCTTGCTATCCCACTCTTTCTGATGGCGACTCCGATTCTCGATACAACAGTCGCGGTTATCTCTCGTATTGCTCGCGGAATTTCACCATTCCAAGGTGGGCGCGATCATCTTTCGCACCGTTTGATGCGCAAGGGCCTTAATCGCCGAATCACCGCCTTCACTCTCTGGGGGTTAGCAGCGCTTTATGGAGCAATCGCACTCGGTATCTATATTTGGCCAGATACATGGGGTACTCAACTGATTATCGTCGGCGCTGCCATGTGGCTTGCAAAGCTTGTTTTCTTCTTACGAATTCCATCTGAGGGGTAGACTTAAACCATGTCCGATAAAAATGATGATGTAAAGGCAAGAATGCTTGCCGCCCTCGAAGCAAAGAAAAATAAGAAGGGCGCTCCTGGCACACAGACTCATTCTGAAACCGGCTCAAAGATTCGTGGTGGACAGCGCAGTGGCGGTGCTCCGCAGGTACAGCGCAAAGCAGGACCATCTGGTTCTGGCTCTGCTGGCTAAATAGCCCTCAATAAAAAATCACTTGTGGCTCGGGACAGGATCGAACTGTCGACCTCACGATTTTCAGTCGCGCGCTCGTACCAACTGAGCTACCGAGCCAATATGTAGTTGTATAAAAAGAAGTGAGCGTGTGGACACTCACTTCTTTTTGCGACCCGGACGGGACTTGAACCCGCGACCTCCGCCGTGACAGGGCGGCGCG
>CAZSWE010000100.1:0-3436 GCA_964610715.1 uncultured Candidatus Planktophila sp. | reverse complement strand
TAAAAGAGGAGTTTTAAGTGCCTAAGTCGTGGACCGATGATGCGCCAGCCCCAGAAGTTCTGAAAGATCACGCGCATCTCAAAGACCCTTTTTTCTACACAATCAAGCAACGCCTATTGGGTAACCCTCTTAACCGTCACTCACTTAGCCATCAACGATTAAGTAAGCGTTATGGATTAGGAATTCTCTCCTCCGACTGTATTTCATCCTCTGCATATGGTTCAGAACAGATTTTGATTGCATTACTGCCAGCATTTGGTTTAGCAGCATTTGCCCTGTTGATGCCTATGACAGCTGTTGTGCTGGTCATTCTGTTGATAATCACCTTGTCATACCGAGATGTAATTAATGTTTACACAAAAGTTGGTGGCGCTTATATTGTTTCGCGAGACAATTTTGGCCCGGTTGTTGCTCAGGTTGCAGCTGTCGCACTAATGCTCGATTACATCGTCACAATTGCGATTCAATCTGCAGCTGGTGTTGCCGCGATCATCTCCACGTTTCCATCTTTAAGCCCTTACAAGATTCCGATGATTTTGGTGGTTATCTGTCTACTTACTTATGGAAACTTACGTGGAGTAAAAGAGGCTGGTAAAGCTTTTGCATTGCCAACTTACTTCTTCGTCAGTTGCATGTTTATTGTTTTCACTGTTGGTCTTTACAAGCAGTTCAATGGCACATTGGTTAAGTTAAGTGTCGAACAGCCTGGAGCGATTGAGATTGGACAAGAGCAAGGACTCTTGACCGTTGCAGCGATCTTTATTCTGCTTCGCGCCTTTGCAAATGGTGGATCATCCCTAACCGGCCTTGAAGCGATTTCAGATGGTGTTGCACTCTTTAAGACTCCAGAACATGTAAATGCACGTAGAACTTTGTACATCATGAGTACATTGCTTGGAACTTTGGTTCTCGGCGTCTCTTGGTTTGCCCACAAAATCCACGCTGTTCCATATGAATCCGGAACCCCAACAGTTATTTCGCAGATTGCAAAGGCAATTATGGGCGATGGCACCATTGGCCAGGTTATGTTCGTGATGGTTCAGGCTGCGACGATGCTTATTTTGTTTGCAGGAGCCAACACCACCTACAGCGCATTCCCTCTACTGGTTAATTTTGTTGCAGCCGATGGATATTTGCCTCGCCAGCTAACCAAGCGCGGTCACCGCCTAGCTTTTTCAAATGGAATCTTGCTACTCGCTGGCGGTGGAATCTTCCTCGTTTTAATTACCGCTGGTTCGGTTGAACACTTAGTTGCCTTCTACGCACTTGGTGTATTTACCGGTTTTATGTTGGCTGGTTTTGGAATGACCCGCCATGCACTGCGAAATAGAACTGGACATTGGCGAGCTAAGGTTTTCATTAATGGTCTTGCAGGAACGATCTCAGCAATCGTTGTACTGATTTTTTCAGTTGTTAAATTCACCCAAGGTGCATGGTTGGTACTAATTACTGCGCCAATTCTTGTGATGGCATTTTTGCGACTTCGCCGCCAGTACACACGCGAGCAAAATGCGTTGGAAGTTAAACAACATCAAGAGCGAGCTACTTCCATTGCACGCCATGATGTAACTGTTCTTGTCGATAACGTAGATCTTGCAACAGTGGGTGCAATTCGATATGCACGAAGTTTGAAGCCTCGTAATCTGTCAGCGGTTCACTTTGTAATTGATGATCGGCGTGCAGAAGAGATTCAAAAAGCATGGGCAGAATCAGATGCGCTCGATGATGTAACTCTTGAGTTAATCGATTGCCCTGATCGCAGACTTGCTAAAGCTGCCCTTGATTACTCAATTCGAATGACTGAAAAGCCAGATGTTGAGTTAACTCTTCTGCTTCCACGTCGTGCATATTCAGGATTCTTAGGCCGCTTACTACATGATCAAACTGCAGAAGCAATTGCTGCACCTATTTCACAACTACCTCGCGTGGTAGCGACAATTGTTCCATTCGATGTTGAACGTATCGCCTCAGGAAAGAGTTCATTTACTGCACCAGCAAAGCCAACTCCTGTAGTTACACCTAAGCCTGTACAAAAAACCGCTCCTATAAATGTGGAGCCAGTCAGCCATTACGCAGAAAATGTCACACCTATTGGCAAGATTGAGTGGCGCAAGCGTGCACAGGTACAGGGTCGAGTCACTTCTATTAAGACCGCACCTCGCGGTGCTGCTCCAACTCTTGAAGTTGAGATTTGGGATGAAACTGGCGGAGTATCACTGCAATTCTTAGGCCGCCGCCAAATTGCAGGTCTTGAAGTTGGTTCTCAGCTACGTGCAGAGGGCATGGTTGGTGAGGAAGAAGGAGCGATGGTAATTCTTAATCCTTCTTACGAACTTCTTGTATAAAGCCCTGGATTAGTTCAGCACACTCCTCTGCCATCACGCCGGCACGAACTTCAGTTCTAAAGGTGCTCCGTGGATCACGCAGTAAATCCCACATTGAACCAACCGCACCAGCTTTTTCATCCCATGCACCAAAAACAACTGTTTGTAAACGTGATTGTGCAATTGCTCCTGCGCACATTGCACATGGCTCTAGAGTTACAACTAAGGTGTGTTCCGTTAAATGCCAATCCCCGATTTTTTCCGCAGCTCTACGAATTGCAACAATCTCTGCATGTGCTGATGGATCATTATGAAGCTCTCGCTCGTTGTGACCAGTTGCAATTAGTTCTCCCGCTGCATTAAATATTGCCGCACCGACTGGAATATCTCCACTTGCAACAGCTCTACGTGCCTGCTCAAGAGCAACACGCATCATTTCTAAATCATTCACAGATCCAAAAGCTCCGAAAACTCTTCTCCAAAACCAAGACGTGCTGCAATCGCTTCTAGTTGCTCATCAGGAAACAACTCTTCATCATCACACAACGCTGAAATTTCCATTTCATTTAATCCAAGGTCGGCAAGAATTCCAAGATGTCCGACAGGTCCCGGCTCTTCATCCTCTTCAGGAATTGGAATGTCTGCGATCTCTAACAACTCTTCTGCAACTGGATAGTCCAAAGCTGCGGTTGCATCACTAAGGAATAGTGAAATATGTGAACCAAGTACCCGGATTAAAATAAAAAACTCTTCATCAATTGCTATTAATGCGATCGAGCCACCATTTGTTTGCTGTGACTTGAGTCGAGTAATTATTTGAGCGATGTCATATGGGTCGGGCAAAGTGGCCAAGGTCCAACGGCCATCCTCATGCCAGGCGGCAACAGCGAAATCCATTTCATTTGTGAGGTCGCGCACTTCGTCGCGGATATCGTCAAAGGGTTCAATCTCTTCAACGAGCTCTTCTTCGAAATCGGACATAGGCCCATACTTTCACTCATTGGAAAGGATTGAAACCCCTGTAAGGTAACGCCTATGAAAGTACACGTTGCCAATCACCCTCTTATCAATCACAAATTGACGGTTTTGCGCGACGAACGCACCGATTCACC
>CAZSWE010000099.1:0-3495 GCA_964610715.1 uncultured Candidatus Planktophila sp. | reverse complement strand
AAGAGCGCGGACATCCAAGGCTACGAATGCGCCATGCGGGATTTCATATCAATCCAGCAGCACAAGATGCTTGGCTTGATTGCATGCGCAAAGCTGTCGATGGTATGGAGATGAAAGCTGAACTGCGTGAAAAGTTATGGCGCTACCTCGAAGGAGCCGCCCACCATATGGTGAACGCTTTAGATTAAAGAGCTACTTTTTAGATTTATTGCCCACGGTCAGGATTTCACCGTTGCGGATATACCAGAGCACGCCCTTCTTATCTCGTACTTGGGTTATACGTAAACCTACTCGCTCAACTTTTCCTTCAACATCTTGCACGTGGACTTCGTCGCCAACGCCGTATTGATCTTCAATCAACATAAAGATTCCTGACAGCACATCTCGCACAAGTGTTTGCGCACCAAGACCTAGGGCCACACCGATAACACCTGCAGATGCGATAACGGGGCCGAGGTTAAATCCGAATTCACCAAGAGCCATTCCAGCTGCGATTATCCAAATGGCTGCGTTAAATGTTGAGCTAAATACTGTTCCGATTGTGCGCGCACGTTCTGCTTGGCGCTTTGCTGTTCCGGGACCTGGCTTGAGATCTGCGTGCGCCAGACGCCCAACGGCGCGATTGATGGCGCGATGCCCGGCCATGTGGCTGATGATGGCGATGAGGAGAATGACTAGAACGCGAAGCGGGGCGCCATTGAACCAATCCCAGATGGCCTGCGTACGCTCGTTCATAGCGGTAAGGGTAGTGAAATCTTTATCAAAACTTCACCATTAAATGCCCCAATGCTGCGCCCTTTTGAGGCAATATAACCCAATCAACGCGAGCCACGCGTTGGAAATAGAGGTCATCATGAACCGCACATTGGTGCTCAACGCCACCTACGAACCGCTGGGTGTTGTCACTGATAGGCGTGCGCTCATACTCGTGCTGAACAATCGCGCGACTATGGTTGAAGCTTCCGGAACCGTTCTTCACTTTTCATCCGGTCAATTAGATCTTCCATCCGTTATTCGCCTCAACAAATTTGTAAAGATTCCTTATCGCCATGCAGTTCCACTTTCACGTCGCGCAATCTTTGCTCGCGATGGAGGTCGTTGCGTCTACTGCCACGCTGCTGCAACATCAATCGATCACGTGATTCCACGTTCTCGTGGCGGCGGTCACAACTGGGAGAACGTTGTCAGCGCATGTCACAAGTGCAACCATCTCAAAGCAGATAAGCCACTGAAAGAACTTGGCTGGAGATTGCGCTCGCTGCCACGTGAACCTGTGGGAGCTGCGTGGAGAATTCTTGGTACAGGTCGAACCGAATCGCGTTGGTTGCCATACCTTGAACCATTTGGCGTCACTGCAGCCACTGCATAGACTGCGCACATGATGAAGCAACTTACTGACATCGCTTTAGCTGCGCCACGAATCAACCAAGAGCCAGGCGCAATGCCAGGTGAAGGACTTACCGCGCTGCAGACTTTTTCTTATTTCGTCGTAGCACCGACTGTGCTCTTCGTTGTGATCTCAGTATTGGTGTGGGCGCTAGACGGTGGAAGAAAGAAGAACCGCGCTTCGGCTTCTGTCATTACACACATCGAATAATTACTTATCGGCCAATCTGGCCTTGAGCGCACGAGACATCGCATCGCGACCTTCAGTCACAGATCTGCGAAGAGCATTTGATGCATCTTTGCCTGTTACATCGAGCCAGTGCTGCGCCTTCTTTACCGTCTCATCGCTAATGACCCATGATGGGAATAACAAGGTTGCGGTAGTTTCAGCGATTTCAAAGCCTTTGGTCTCCCAGACTTTCAAGATTGCATCAAAGTACTGATCAACAAATCCAGCTAGCAGTTCATGATGGATATTCTCGTTAAATCCACGGCACATATATGAGTGGATTGTGTTGGAGAGATTATCTGTCGTAACTGATTTGAAGGCAGCAGCCTTTGCTTCCTTGGTAGGAATCGCAGCGTATGCATAGGCGGTGTATTGCTTACCGTGCGCTGTGTTGTCCTTTGCAGATTCGGCTTCAATCTCAGCTGGACCAAATACTCCGCGCTTTACGCCGCAGATAAAGATGTACCAGCGTATTTCAGCATCGATGACGAGACCCTTCTCTGAACCGTTGAGAATCTCCTTGAGCTTCTCCAAGTGCGCTGGAGTGATGGCGTTGTTGGCAAAAGCGCGCGCAAACTGCATCTGGTGGTCGCTGCCGGGTGCTGCATTGGCAAGCGCTGCAGCAGTTGCATCCGCTACTTGAGTGCGCAGCGAATCTCGCTTTGCAGGATTGGCATATGCCCAGATCGCTGTCTCGAACTGAAGGTAGGTTGCTGCAACAATCGAGATATCTGATTCAGTCTTAAGTGCGTTGAGGGCGATAGCGACGTAATCAGATGTCGATAGCTCGCCATCTCGGCATGAATCCCAGAGCGATGCCCAGATAAGTCCACGAGCGAGTGAATCATCGAGCTTTCCTAGGTGGCTCTTCATCGTTGCGATAGAGCGATCATCAAAGCGCAGCTTTGCGTAGGTCTGATCCTTATCGTTAATGAGTACTAGGTCGGCAACTTTCTGGCCAGCAAGAGCTGTTACCTCTGTCAGCGCACCAGCAACATCTAGTTCAACGCTGGTACGACGTGACAACTTCTCGCCTTGAATATCGAAGAGGCCAACATGTAGGCGGTGTGGGCGAAGTTCTTTAGAGCCTACCGGCATTGTTGGAGCCTCTTGCTGAATCGAAATCGACTTGTATGAATCTCCATCGACTGCGATTACTGGGCGCAAAGTGTTAACGCCAGCGGTGCGTAGCCAGGTTGATACCCATGGAGTCAGATCGCGACCTGATGCAGCCTCTAATTGATCAATGAGATCTTTTAGCGTGGTGTTTCCGTAGGCATGCTTGGCAAAGTACAGGCGCAGACCCTTAATGAAGTTATCGCGACCGACGTGTGCAACGAGTTGCTGCAGAACTGATGCGCCCTTCGCATATGAGATTCCATCGAAGTTGGTGCGAACAGCATCGAGATCTTCCATCTCTGTCGCAATTGGGTGAGTAGTAGTCAGCTGATCAACGCGATAAGCCCAGTTCTTGCGTAGTGAGTTGAACTCTGTCCACGCCTCTTTGTACTTAGTTGACTCTGACACTGATTGATAAGAAGCCCATTCAGCAAATGATTCATTGAGCCAGAGGTCTTCCCACCACTTCATGGTGACCAAGTCTCCGAACCACATATGCGCCATCTCGTGGTGGATAGTTGTTGCGCGGCTGACGTAATTGCGCTCAGTTACTTTGGAGCGGAAGATCAGAACATCTTCGTGGAAAGTCACACAGCCAACGTTCTCCATGGCGCCCCAGTTGTACTCAGCAACTGCAATCTGGTCGTACTTACCAAATGGATAAGCCAAGCCGAAGGTCTTTTCAAAGTAGGCGAAGCCCTGCTTGGTTACCTCAAAGACGTTCTCAGCATCGACGTATTTAAAGAATGATTTACGGGCAT
>CAZSWE010000098.1:1775-3545 GCA_964610715.1 uncultured Candidatus Planktophila sp. | reverse complement strand
CTCCCAGCGGCACCATCTTGGTTCTCGCCGGCGATACACCCATGCTTACCGGAACTTCTCTCTCTCAGCTTCTGGCAGAACACCATGCAGGTGGCTTTACTGCATCGGTAATGACTGCCGAGCACCCAGATCCAACCGGGTACGGCCGCATTATTCGCGGCGATGACGCATCCCTTCTTCGTATCGTTGAAGAACGAGATGCGGATGAAATCCAGCGCGACATCATCGAAGTCAACTCTGGCGTCTATGCCTTCGATGCTGCCAAATTAGCGAGTGCAATTGGAAAGCTCAAAAACGATAATTCGCAAGGTGAGCTCTATCTGACTGATGTCATTGAAATCTTGCGCAACGAAGGCGGAAAGATTGCTGCAGTTCTGATTGATGATTTCATCGAAATCCTCGGCGTCAATGACCGCGTGCAACTAGCGGAATCTGCATCTCTCTTGCGCGATCGCATCAATGAAGATTTGATGAAGTCAGGCGTCACCATCGTTGATCCTTTATCTACCTGGGTAGATGCCACCGCAACGATTGCACCTGATGTGGTCCTAGCTCCCGGAACTGCGATTCACGGGGCAACAACAATTGCTAGCGGCGCTGTTATTGGCCCTCGTACAACGTTGATTGATTGCACAGTTGCAGCTAACGCTCGCGTGCTTGAATCACAGTGCACCGAAGCAGTTATCGGTGAAGGTGTAAATGTGGGCCCATATTCCTACCTGAGGGCTGGAACAAAGCTGCTCAGCGGTTCAAAGGTTGGCGCATATGTTGAGATGAAGAATGCAACGCTGGGCGAAGGCTCAAAAGTTCCACATCTTTCCTATGTAGGAGATGCCATCATCGGCGAAGGAACCAATATTGGCGCTGCAACTATCTTTGTTAATTACGACGGCGTCGAAAAGCATTACTCGGTAGTGGGTGATCATGTCCGCATCGGCAGCGACTCAATGCTCGTTGCACCAGTGACAATCGGAGATGGCGCATATACCGCCGCCGGTTCTGTCATTACTGAAGATGTTCCCGCCGGCGCAATTGGTGTCGGTAGGGCAAAGCAGCGAAATGTACTAGGTTGGGTTCTGCGTAAGCGTCCTGGCACTAAATCTGCTGAGGCGGCTGCGCGCCACAGTAACGACGAGCAGAAGGGCTAAATTCCTTGAGCGAGATCCGTTTATCGTCAGAGAAAAAACTTCGTCTTTTTTCCGGCCGCGGATTCCCTGAGTTATCTGAACAGGTCGCCACTGAACTAGGCATTCCACTTACTCCAACATCAGCATACGATTTTGCCAACGGAGAAATCTTCGTTCGCTTTGAAGAATCAGTCCGTGGCTGCGATGCATTTGTGATTCAGTCACACTCGACTCCCATCAATAAACAAATCATGGAACAACTCATCATGATTGATGCGCTCAAGCGAGCATCTGCAAAGCGCATCACCGTTGTTGCACCTTTCTACGGATATGCGCGCCAAGATAAGAAGAGCCGTGGCCGCGAACCAATCACAGCGCGACTTATGGCAGATTTATTTAAGACAGCTGGGGCAGACCGTTTGATGGTGGTTGATCTTCACACCTCACAGATTCAAGGTTTCTTTGATGGTCCAGTAGATCATCTCTTCGCACTTCCCATGCTGGCTAACTATGTTGGCAGCAAAGTAGATCGCTCAAAACTCACCATTGTTTCGCCAGACTCTGGTCGCGTGCGCGTTGCAGAACGTTGGTCAGAACTTCTTGGTGGTTGCCCAATTGCATTTATCCATAAGACTCGCGATCC
>CAZSWE010000098.1:0-1675 GCA_964610715.1 uncultured Candidatus Planktophila sp. | reverse complement strand
ATCCGCGAAGTCTTCGAAGATGGCTCAGTAACCAGCCTTTTTGACGGACACAGCTAAGTCACGCTAACCTTCACCTCGTTCCGGCGAGGGTGAAATTTATCCGTGATCGACGGCGTAGGTATCAACTCCTGCTGGAACTTCGCAACACGAAGAAGTTCGATAACAGCAACGAAGGAGCATCACAATGGCAGAAGTATCAATCAAGGGCGTTACACGTACCGAATTCGGTAAGGGTGCTTCACGTCGTGCACGCGTTGCAGGTTTAGTTCCTGCTGTTATCTACGGACATGGCGAAAAGCCACTTCACATCACTCTTCCAGCACGCGAACTCGGCGTTGCACTTAAAGAGTCAAACGTTCTTCTCAATATTGATATCGATGGAAAGACAGAGCTCACACTTCCTAAATCTGTAGTTCGCCATCCACTCAAGCAGATCCTTGAGCACATCGACCTCGTTCTTGTCCGTCGCGGCGAGAAGGTAACTGTTGCTGTTCCTGTTCACCTTGAGGGTAAGCACGATCCAGATGGAATTCTTGAGACACAGCACAACACAATTGAAATCGAAGCGGAAGCTACATCGATTCCTAAGTTCCTTGTTCTTGATATTGAAGGAATGGCTGCTGGAACATCGAAGCACGCATCAGATGTTGTTCTTCCTGCAGGCACAACTCTTGTCAGCCCAGCGAACACAATCATCGTTCACCTTTCAGAGCGCTCAACTGTCGTTGAAGAAGTTGCTGTTGTGGCTCCTGCTGCTGATGCAGCTGCGGCACCTGCTGCAGATGCTGAGAAGAAGGACTAACAACCTTTACCCTTTCACTTATGACGTGGTTGGTAGTGGGTCTCGGTAATCCCGGGGATGAATACGCTGCCACCCGTCACAATGTGGGTCAGATGGTTATTGACCATCTCGCAAAACGTCACAACGTAAAACTCTCTTCACATAAATCTCGCAGTGATATCGCCGCATACAAATTGGGCGTTGGAGTCGATGCGCACTCAATCATTCTGGCTAAATCAAAGAGCTATATGAATGAATCTGGCGGTCCAATCAAGGCGCTAGCAACCTTCTATTCTGTTGAACCCACCAACATCATTGTTTTGCATGATGAACTCGACATTCCCTACGCTGCTATTCGCGCCAAAGTTGCTGGTGGAGATAACGGCCATAATGGTTTGAAATCGCTGACCTCATCTTTTGGAACAGCAGATTACTTCCGCGTGCGACTTGGAATTGGCCGTCCTATGGGGCAGCAAGATCCAGGCGACTTTGTCTTAAAGCAATTTAGTAAAGAAGAGAAGAAAGATTTAGAAGAGTTCATCGAACGTGGCGCTGATTGTGTGGAATTCCTTATTGAAAAAGGGCTCGATCTCACCCAATCGAAATTTAATTCGTAAGCCACCATGAAGACCCTATTCACCAATGGTGAAATCTGGTGCACACGCGGAATCTATACAGATGCAGTCCTCGTTGAATCTGGCAAGGTAGTTGCGATTGGCCACGATGCGCTACAAGCAAGCAACGATGAGGTAATCGATTTAGGTGGCAGGTTTCTAGCACCTGGCTTTATTGATGCGCATGCACACCCACTCTTTGCTGGTCGCGAAAGCCAAGGTCCCAACGTAAATGGTTTAAAGAGCGTTGCAGAGATTGTTGCAGCAGTGCGCACCTTCA
>CAZSWE010000097.1:1552-3554 GCA_964610715.1 uncultured Candidatus Planktophila sp. | reverse complement strand
GGTGTCGTTGGCTTTGGTCGTATTGGGCAACTTGTTGCTCATCGCATGCAGGCATTCGGTATGAACGTCATTGCCTACGATCCATATTTGCAACCAGCAAAGGCCGCTCAACTTGGCGTTGAACTCGTTGAACTCGATGATCTCTTAAAGCGTTCTGACTTCATCACCATTCACTTGCCAAAGACAAAAGAGACTGCAAACCTCATCGGCGTCGAAGCCCTAAAGAAGGTAAAGAAGGAAGTTCGCATCATCAACGCCGCCCGCGGTGGAGTACTTGATGAAGCAGCCTTGTATGACGCAATCACCGAAGGTCGCGTTGCAGGTGCAGGTCTTGATGTTTACGTTACCGAACCATGCACAGATTCACCTCTATTCCAGCTAGATCAAGTTGTTGCCACACCGCACTTAGGTGCATCAACTGATGAAGCGCAAGAGCGTGCAGGTATTGCAGTCGCTGTCTCAGTGCGTAAAGCACTTGCTGGCGAATTGGTACCAGATGCTGTCAACGTTAAGGGTGGAGCAATCCATGACGAGATTCGTCCCTCACTTCCACTTGTTGAGAAGATGGCACAGATTGCAACTGCAATTGCAGGAGAGACTCCAGTTTCTATGGATATCACCGTCAAGGGCGATATCTCAGGACATGATTCATCAATCCTGGCTATCAGTGCGCTTAAGGGCGTACTTGTTGCATCAGGATGTGAAGACGTTACCTATGTCAACGCCCCAGGACTTGCCGCAGAACGCGGCGTTACTTCATCAGTAACTACGACTCCTGAAAGCCACGAATACCGCAGCATGATTTCACTTCATGCAGCGCTTTCAAATGGAAAGTCAATCAAGGTTGACGGAACTCTGATGGGTATCCGTAAGGTTGAGAAGATCATTGCTATCGATAACTTCGATCTTGATCTTCCTCCAACAGATAACCTGCTCTTCTTGCGTTATGCAGATAAGCCAGGCGTTGTCGGCACAGTCGGAAACGCGCTAGGAAATTCAAAGATCAACATCGCAGGAATGCAGGTTGCTCGTGAATCAGCAGGCGGAAGCGCTCTGATGGCTATCACTGTTGATTCTCCTGTCTCTGATGCAGTTGCTGAAACAGTCAAGAAAGAGACTGGTGCAGAGCTCGTTCGTTCAGTTACTTTGGTGAACTAATGGCGCGCACAATCAACCTTGCAGTAATTCCAGGCGATGGAATCGGCACTGAAGTTGTCGGCGAAGGTCTTAAAGTTCTTGATGTTGTCGCCGCTAAGTACGGCGTCACTTTCAATAAGACCAACTACGACTTAGGTGCGGGTTACTGGCATCGCACCGGCGAAGTTCTTCCTGATTCAGTTTTAGCAGAGCTCGCTAAGGCCGATGTCATCTTGCTTGGCGCAGTAGGGGACCCAACAGTTCCAAGCGGCGTTCTTGAGCGCGGCCTACTTCTAAAGTTGCGCTTCGCCTTTGATCACTACATCAACTTGCGCCCTGCAAAGTTGATGCCAGGAGTTACTGGTCCTCTTGCTACAAAGGCGCCTATCGATTTCATCGTTGTCCGCGAAGGAACTGAAGGCCCATACGTTGGCGCCGGTGGTGTTCTTGCTGAAGGTACAGATGCAGAGATTGCAACTGAGGAATCACTCAATACTCGTCGCGGCGCTGAGCGCGTTATCCGCGATGCCTTTGCTCGCGCTGCAGCACGCGATCGCAAGAAACTTACCTTGGTACATAAGAACAACGTGCTTACTCGCGCGGGCAGCCTATGGACTCGCACCTTTAATGAAGTTGCTAAAGAGTTTCCAACTGTCACAACCGATTACTTGCACGTTGATGCCGCATCGATGTTCTTCGTTACCAACCCAGAGCGCTTTGACGTTGTCGTCACAGATAACCTCTTCGGAGATATCTTGACCGATATCGCAGCAGCTATCTGCGGCGGAATCGGCCTTGCCGCTTCAGGAAATATCAACCCAACCGGCAAGTTCCCATCTATGTTTGAGCCGGTGCATGGCTCTGC
>CAZSWE010000097.1:0-1452 GCA_964610715.1 uncultured Candidatus Planktophila sp. | reverse complement strand
CGTCGCTTTGCAAAATCTGCTCATCGTTTAGCACTTCCCGAAATGCCTGAAGAGCTCTTCTTGGAAACTATTCACACTCTCGTTAAGCACGATGCAGGTTGGACACCTGGAAAAGTTGGCGAATCTCTCTACATTCGCCCATTCATGATTGCCACAGAAGTGGGCCTGGGTGTTCGCCCAACAAATAAGGCAACTTACATTCTTATTGCAACCCCAGCAGGTGCTTACTTTGATCCATCAAAGGCTGTCTCTGTCTGGATCTCAACTGAGTATGTACGCGCAGCGCAAGGTGGAACAGGCGAGGCAAAGTGCGGTGGAAACTACGCAGCATCCCTCGTTGCACAAAAGGCTGCTGCAAAAGAAGGTTGCGATCAAGTTGTCTGGATTGATGCCAAAGAGCGTAAGTGGATTGAAGAGATGGGCGGCATGAACCTTTACTTCGTTAAGGGTAAAGGCGCTGATGCAACAGTTATTACTCCAAAGCTCACCGGAACTCTGCTTCCTGGAATCACTCGCGATTCAATTTTGTCTGTGGCTAAGGATCTTGGTTACAAGACAGATGAAGTCATGCTCTCTATCGATGATTGGCGCGATGGCGTTACATCGGGCGAAATCACAGAAATCTTCGCCTGCGGAACTGCAGCTGTTGTCTCTCCTGTAGGACAAGCAAAATCTGCGATGGGCACTTGGGTAACAGGGGACGGACAACCAGGACCAATCACCATGCAGATCCGTAACCACCTCCTTGGAATTCAACACGGCACCATCGCCGATAAGCATGGTTGGGTGAAGCAGGTTTCACTGTGACCCCAGATAAAACTTCATTTGATAGGGAAGCCCTCCACATCTATGACACCACTCTTCGCGATGGTGCGCAGCAAGAAGGCCTCAATCTCTCTGTCCATGACAAGTTAACGATTGCGCGCCACCTTGATGATTTAGGAGTTGGCTTGATTGAAGGTGGATGGCCTGGAGCCAACCCAAAGGACACTGAATTCTTTGCACTGGCAAAGAAAGAGCTCAAGTTGAAGAACGCAACCTTTGTCGCCTTCGGCGCAACACGTCGCCCAAATGTAAAGGCAGCCGATGATGTATTACTCGGTGCCCTCCGTGATTCAGGCGCTCCTGCAGTAACTCTCGTTGCTAAGGCATATGACCGCCATGTTGATCTGGCCCTTAAGACATCCCTTGATGAGAACCTTGAAATGATTCGCGATTCAATTTCACATCTGCGCCAAGAAGGTCAGCGCGTCTTTCTCGATGCAGAACACTTCTTTGACGGCTATCGCGCCAATCGCGCCTACGCACTTGAAGTCATTCGCGTTGCCATGGAGGCCGGCGCTGATGTGGCAGCGCTCTGCGATACCAACGGTGGCATGCTGCCTGATGAGATCGCCGATGTAGTTCACGATGTATTAGGTGCAACCTCTGCTCGCCTTGGAATTCACTGCC
>CAZSWE010000096.1:0-3568 GCA_964610715.1 uncultured Candidatus Planktophila sp. | reverse complement strand
TGCTAACGAGGTAAGGTGTTAAAGCCTTCAGGAGTTCAAATCTCCTCGTCTCCGCAGATTAAAGATAGGCTTTCGCGCATGCCATCTTCTGATGAAAAATATGTCATTGGCGTTGATTACGGAACCCTTTCTGGGCGCGCGTTACTTGTGCGAGTCTCCGATGGCGCAGAAATTGCAACTGCAGTCTTTGAATATCCGCATGCAGTTATTGAAGAAGTTCTTCCAACATCGGGCGTCAAACTTCCACCTGATTGGGCGCTACAAGTTCCATCTGATTATGTTGATGTTCTCAAGAAAACAGTTCCTGAGGTACTTAAGTCATCTGGCATTAATCCAAACCAAGTGATCGGTATTGCTACAGATTTCACCGCTTGCACAGTCTTGCCTGTCAAAGAAGATGGAACTCCACTTTCTGAGCTAGCTGAATTTTCCAAGAACCCACATGCCTTTGTGAAGTTGTGGAAGCACCATGCGGCGCAACCACATGCAGATCGCATCACAGATTTAGCTCACTCACGTAAAGAGCCATGGATTGCACGTTATGGTGGAAAGATTTCATCTGAATGGGAATTCGCCAAAGCGCTACAACTTCTAGAAGAAGCTCCCGAGATTTATAACGCTATGGATAAGTGGGTAGAAGCTGCAGACTGGATTATCTGGCAGCTCTGCGGCAAGTATGTGCGCAATATCTGCACAGCGGGCTACAAAGGCATGTTGCAAGATGGCGCCTATCCCAGCCGCGAATATTTAGCTGCACTTAATCCCAAATTTGAAAACTTCATCTCAGAAAAGCTAGAACATGAAATCGGACAGTTAGGTGCGCTTGCAGGAACACTGACAGCAGAAGCTGCGAGCTGGACTGGTCTACCTGAAGGCATTGCAGTTGCTGTTGGCAATGTCGATGCACATGTCACATCAGCTGCTGCGAACGCTGTAAATCCAGGACAGATGGTTGCGATTATGGGCACATCAACTTGCCATGTCATGGTCTCTGAAAAATTCGCTGAAGTTCCTGGAATGTGCGGCGTCGTCGATGGTGGAATTATCAGCGGAAAACTTGGTTATGAAGCAGGCCAATCAGGCGTTGGCGATATCTTCGGTTGGTTTGCCAATAACTATGCGCCAGCTACATATACAGCTGCGGCACAAAGTGCTGGCGTTGATATTCACACCTACCTATCGCAGCTAGCAAGTAAGCAGCCTGTAGGTGCACACGGATTGGTAGCACTCGATTGGCAGAGTGGAAATCGTTCTACCTTGGTTGATCACCAACTATCTGGGCTCATTGTGGGAATGACTCTTGCAACAAAGCCAGAAGAGATCTATCGCGCGATTGTTGAATCAACTGCTTACGGTGCTCGCAAGATTGTTCAGACCTTTAATGAATCTGGTGTTCCAGTAAAGGAATTTATTGCAGCAGGTGGGTTGATTAAGAATAGTTTTGTTATGCAGATTTATGCAGATGTGCTCAATATGCCAATCACCATAATTCGATCAGCCCAAGGTCCAGCACTTGGTTCTGCGATTCACGCAGCAGTCGCCGCAGGTGCTTATCCAGATGTTGTGACAGCAGGTGCTGCTATGGGAGGCGTTGCGCAAGAGTCATATCAACCAAACGCTGCCAACGCCAAGGTCTATGACCAGCTCTATCGCCACTACAACGAACTGTATGAAGATTTTGGACACAATGGCGCAATGCATTCACTGCGCGCTATCCGCGATCGTGCACTCTTAGGAGGAGCGTAATGACAACCCACAGCCAACTTCGAGAGAAGATCTGCAAACTCAATATTGATTTACAACGCTATGGCTTAGTTGCATGGACCTCTGGCAACGTCTCTGAACGTATGGAAGATGGCAAGAGCTTTATGATCAAACCAAGCGGTGTGATGTATGAAGAACTCAAGCCGTCACAAATGATTATCTGCGACCTTGATGGAAATGTTCTCGAAGGAGAACTAGCGCCATCAAGTGATACTCAAACGCATGCCTATATCTATCGCCACATGAGCCATGTCAATGGCGTGGTTCATACCCACTCTAATTACGCAGCTGCCTGGGCAGCAATTCATAGCGCTATCCCTTGTGCACTTACTGCAATGGCAGATGAATTTGGTGGAGAAATTCCACTAGGTCCATTTGCTCTTATTGGTAATGATGAAATTGGGAGAGGCGTTGTTGAAACCCTTACAGGACATCGCTCAACTGCAGTGCTGATGAAGAACCATGGCGTCTTTACCATCGGCAAAAACGCAACAGCTGCAGTTAAATCAGCAGTGATGTGTGAAGATGTTGCTAAGACAACCTGGATTGCCAAAACAATGGGAACTCTGCAGATTATTAACCCAGCAGATATCGATAAGTTATTTGATCGCTATCAAAATGTTTACGGACAACCAGGTTCAGCTAAATAGCTACGCGCGCTAGCTCTGCCAATGGCGGGCGGCAGACAATCACATTTGCTCCACTGATTGAATAGTTACCTGCTGCATGTGGAATCACAAGGGCATCGCCTTGAGTTATCTCCATTGCAGGTGCGTTTGCAAATGTCACAGATCCAGAACCGTTGAGTACAAGTGCGATGGCAAAGCCCGCTTCAAAGTCGCCGGCCTGTGGCGCTAAATGCGCTCTAAAGTAACCATCTGCCTTAAGCGGCAGAATCGAACGAAGTGCACCACCTGTTAAGGCGTTACGTGCGATCAACGATTCGAATTCGCTATCTGTCAGTGGATCAAGCTTGAGTGCATCTGTCACAGTTTCAAAACCAAGGCCTAGGTGGCCATCTTTAATTCCATCAACTGCAAAGCCTTCCCATTCAAGGAGGGCAGATAAATCTGTTGGCTCCTGCAACTCAAGTAAGAAGATTCCAGCATCGATGGCGTGAGCAACGCCAGCTGGAACCAAGATTGCATCTCCAACAGAAACCTCAGAGCGACGAAGAGATGCGAGCAGCGCTGCAGAATCTTGGCTACGGACTAACTTCAACAGATCTTCTTTATTCTGGGTCTCTTTAAAGCCAAGCCCCACGCCACTTCCGGCAGGTGCTTCAAGGATGATCCACGCTTCAGTCTTTCCGTGATCTAAACCTAAATGTTGTTTAGCGAAAGCTTTATTTGGGTGATAGTGAACTGGAAGTCGCTGATCAGGATCAAGTAGCTTGATAAGAATTTCTGTGCTTAAACCAAAGTTCTTTACATGGTCTGCCCCCAACCACGCATCAGCGTCGTTCTTGATGGCATCTTTAAGCAACGTGCCGTCGCTGAGCTTTGATAGCCCCTGTTCTGCTTCACCAAAGCGAGTTGTGACTGAACCAATCCACTCTTCTGGACGCATTGGTCCACCAGGGCCATGGCGCAGTGCGCCGATGCGATTGCCTCCACGGTAAAAGTGATCGAATTGATTAGACGGTAACTTCGCTGGGACTGCTGAACTCTGTGACATAGCAAAAGAATAGCCGTTAATATTTCACAATGACAGGTGTAATCAGCGGCAAAGAAGGAGCCCTGCTGCGCATCAGAGAGTTATTGAATCGCTCAACTGATCGCACTCTTGTCGGAATAGTTGGAAA
>CAZSWE010000095.1:0-3650 GCA_964610715.1 uncultured Candidatus Planktophila sp. | reverse complement strand
GGGCATCAGCCTCCCTGCATCAGCTAACTGAGTAAGAATGAATGAAAGCGAGCTCTACGTGAAGAAGTTTCTAGCACTCCTCGGTGTTATCTCAGTTCTAGCTCTTACAGGATGCGGACGAATCGATAGCGCAGCAACAATCGGCAGTGTCTCGATCTCGCAGGCAGATGCACAAGCAGTTGTTGATGAAGTTCTTGCAGAGCGCCTCAAGGTTGATACAGAAGGGTTGCAGCTGACAACAGGAGAAGAACTCAACCGTGGTCAATTACGTTTCACCATTATTACTCAGCTCTTTGTTGAGATCGCTAAAGAGCTAAAGATTGAGATTACTCCAACACAGATCGCTCAGCGTAAAGATGAGTTGATTACCCAAGTCGGTGGAGAGAGCGAACTTCCACGAAACTTGGTCGCAGCAAATATCGCACCTTCTAACTTTGACAAGTATGTAAAGGCAGTCATGACTTCAGATCTGATTGCAGAAGCTCTACGCCAATCAGGTATCCCTGATGAAGAAGTTTCAGCGCGCATTGGACAGTTAGTTACTGCGAAAGCTAAGGAGCTCAAAGTCACCGTCAACCCTCGCTACGGCATCTGGGATATCGAACAAGGTGACATCGTGGCTAAAGATTCAGCTGGATCTGCAGTCGTTCCTTCCGATAAGTAGATCGAGCAATGGCAGGTTCAGAACTTCTCCGACTTGTAGAGGTAATGGATCGACTTCGCTCACCAGGCGGTTGTCCTTGGGATGCAGAACAGACTCACCAATCACTCATTAAGTATTTGCTGGAAGAGTCCTATGAATTTATCGACGCCATCGAAACTGATGATCGCGCCGGTATGCGTGAAGAACTCGGCGATGTTCTGCTGCAGGTCTATTTCCATTCACGTATTGCGCAAGACCATCCCACTGATCCATTTACTATTGATGATGTAGCGGGCGCTATCGCAGATAAGTTAATTAGCCGCCACCCACATGTCTTTGAGAACCTGGAAGTCAGTGGCACCGATGAAATCATTGAAAACTGGGAAGCGATTAAAGCTCGCGAAAAGGGACGCACTTCAGCAGTTGATGGGATTGCAATGTCACAGCCAGCGCTACCTCTTGTTGCCAAAATTCTTTATCGCGCTGAAAAATACAACGTCGCACTGAAAATTGATTCACATAGAAGCGATAGCGCAGCAACTGAAAAATCTGTCGGGGATGCACTCGCATCAGTGATTGCCTGGGCTCATGAAAATGGGATTGACCCTGAAAACGCCCTCCGTGCCAAGGCGCGCGAGATGATCCGCGAGATTGAAACTGCCGAAAAGCACTCCTAAGTTCGCGATAGGATTACCTCCTGACGTTCAGCGTTGAGCGCTGTGTTCCAAGTTTTTTACCTCTAGGAGACTCTTCATGGCAATTATCGACGCAATCTACGCTCGCGAAATTCTTGATTCCCGCGGAAACCCAACTGTTGAAGTAGAAGTTCAATTAGAAGATGGCACCCAGGCGCGCGCTGCAGTTCCAAGCGGTGCATCAACTGGCGCATTTGAAGCATCTGAACTACGCGATGGCGATAAAGGTCGCTACCTCGGTAAGGGCGTTCAGAAGGCAATTGCATTTGTTAATGATGAGATCGCTCCAGCAATCGAAGGTTACGATTCACAAGATCAGCGCCTGATTGACTCAGAGATGATCGCACTTGATGGAACTCCTAATAAGTCACGACTTGGCGCAAACGCCATCCTCGGAGTTTCACTTGCTGTTGCTAAGGCATCTGCAGATTCTTCAGATCTCTCACTCTTCCGCTATGTCGGTGGACCGAATGCACACATCTTGCCAGTTCCCATGATGAACATTCTCAATGGTGGCGCACACGCTGATACCAACGTTGATATCCAAGAATTTATGATTGCTCCAATTGGTGCAGAATCTTTCCGTGAATCACTTCGTTGGGGCGCTGAGATTTATCACGCGCTCAAGGCAGTACTTAAGAAGCGTGGACTTGCAACCTCTGTTGGCGATGAAGGTGGCTTTGCACCGAACCTCGATAGCAACCGCGCAGCCCTAGACCTCATCATCGAAGCAATTACAGCAGCAGGCTTTAAGCCAGGTTCTGAAATCGCACTTGCGATGGATGTTGCTGCAACTGAATTCCATGACAACGGTAAGTACAAGTTTGAAGGCTCATTGCGTTCATCCGATGAAATGATTGCTTATTACGCAGAGCTAGTGAGCGCATACCCAATCGTCTCTATCGAAGATCCACTCAATGAAGAAGATTGGGCTGGCTGGAAGTCAATGACTTCATCCCTTGGCTCAAAGATTCAGATTGTTGGAGATGACCTATTTGTAACTAACCCTGTGCGTCTTGCTAAGGGACTTGAAACTGATACAGCTAACGCACTTCTTGTGAAGGTGAATCAGATTGGAACGCTGACTGAGACTCTTGATGCAGTTGATTTGGCACACCGCGCCAACTACCGCAGCATGATGTCGCACCGTTCTGGTGAAACAGAAGACACCACAATTGCAGATCTTGCAGTTGCTACTAACTGCGGTCAGATTAAGACAGGTGCACCATCTCGTACAGAGCGCGTTGCTAAGTACAACCAGCTTCTTCGCATTGAAGAAGAGCTCGCTGATGGCGCTGTCTATGCAGGTCGCCAAGCATTTCCTCGCTTTAAGGGATAACGGACAATGGCTCGCAGATCCCCTAGTCGCAAGAGAGGTAAGAGTTACCGTTCGCGTAACTTAAACTTCAATCGCAATCAGGGATCTGGCAGAGCCTTTGCAGTTGCTGCCATCTTCTTTATGTTGGCGCTCTTCCTTGCGCCTCCTATTAAGAGCTACTTTGTACAGCGTGCTCAGATCAACGCTCTTGAATCGCAACTCTCCAGCGATCGTGCAGCGCTAGAGGCTGCACGCAAAGAACTCACTCTCTGGCAAGATCCTGATTACGTAAAGTCTCAAGCGCGCGAACGTCTTCACTTTGTCATGCCAGGTGAACGTCAATACATCGTTACAAGTGAAGATGGAATTAACTCTGATGCCCCAGTTGAAAATGATGTCGTATCAAATCTTCCTGAAGGACAACCTTGGTACACCCGCATGATTGCCTCAATCACTGAAGCAGGTAAGCAGTGAGCATTGACAATTTCACCAATTCCGAGACGCTGCGCTCTTCGGAATCACGCACCGCATCCCAATCAGATCTCGACACAATTGAAAACCAATTAGGGCGCACTCCTCGTGATGTGCATGCAATCTCCTATCGCTGCCCTTGTGGAAAGCCTGCAGTTGTTGAAACTCCGCCAAGACTTTCTGATGGTGAACCTTTCCCCACCTTCTATTACGCAACCTGCCCACGTTTAACGGCTGCAATTTCAACGTTGGAAACAACCGGCATGATGGAATCAATGTCGAAGCGTCTTGAAACTGATGCAGAGCTAGCTGGCGCATATGCAGCTGCCCACGATGATTACATCGCTGCGCGTTCTGCACTCAAGATTGATGTCCCTGAGATCGAAAACATTTCTGCAGGTGGAATGCCAACGCGCGTGAAGTGCCTACATTCGTTGATTGCACACTCACTCTCTGCAGGCCCTGGAGTTAATCCACTCGGAGATGAAGCACTTGCTGAACTTCCTAATTGGTGGAAGCACAT
>CAZSWE010000094.1:0-3745 GCA_964610715.1 uncultured Candidatus Planktophila sp. | reverse complement strand
AAGCTACAGAGAAAAACCCGCAGAGCAATCTGCGGGTTTTTTACTTCTTCAACTCAGCTAACTTCTTCTCAACCTCTGGGTAGTTAGGTTCATCTACCAAAATCTTCTCGAGATCTTTCACACCCATCGCCTTCTTACCCATCAAGCCATAGGTAACCCCGCGCTCAAATAAGGCGCGATGCACCAACGCCTCAGGCATCTCTTTCCCCTTCAACGCCCGCTTAAAGCACTCAACTGCTGCCTCGTGCATGCCCTTGCCCCGAAATGCC
Source organism: uncultured Candidatus Planktophila sp. (assembly GCA_964610715.1). Taxonomy (GTDB): domain Bacteria; phylum Actinomycetota; class Actinomycetes; order Nanopelagicales; family Nanopelagicaceae; genus Planktophila. The sequence goes on along the minus strand of CAZSWE010000094.1, from coordinate 3,476 downwards.
ACACCACGCAAGACCATCAACATCGCCGTTGCATCATCAAAGACTTCAATATCTTCTGTCGTCTCAATCGCCCCATCAAAATCCCCTGCCGATATCTCAATATCTGCAAGTGATATCGCCACCATCTGATCCGGTGCAATCGCTGTCAATACCGCCACAGCCTCTTCAAACTTGCCCTGCCCTTGCAACACTTCCGCCCAGATAAATCCCAAGGTCTGCTCGTTGTAATGCAGCTGCGTTGTAATGCCGGTTGAAATAGTCACCGATGGCTTAATCCCCGAGAAGTACTTCCGCACATACTTATCGTTAAAGACCAATTCACGGTACTGCCACAACCCCGCGCCCCATTGCGCTGCCTGGGTTTCCCACTTGTCATCGGTAATTCCATGCAAGAACGAGATCAACTCAAGCGGATATCTCAACTTCTCATGCTCTGCGCGCAGCGCAGCAGCTTTCTCAATGACAGAACCTGCATCATCAGGATGCTCGGAGTTATAGATATCTAATAAGAACGCATTAAGCGCCCGCTCTGCCTTACCCGAAAATAACCCAGGAGCCGGCGGCCCCTTCCACGGATCAGTCTCTTCCCACGTTTGTTCAGCCGATGATTGCCCACCACCGCTACGTGTTCCACTACTTAACGTTTCAATGTTATATAAACCAGTTCCAGGAATACCCGTACTAAATGTTCTACGCCCCTTTGAGTTCATCGTGTAGCGAGCGCCCGGCACACCAAATGAGAGACCCACTGTCTCTTTACTGAAGTTCAGCCGCACACCAGGCAGCAACTTCATCGACCTTCTAAAGCGAAGACTCATACCCGCAACGTACTAGCAACCCCTGACAATGTGTAGAACCAGACCCTCCCATCTCCAAATCCCTGCTATAGTAAATTCACTATAGGAGGTAAACATGGGTACCGATATTCTTGAAGCTGTCAGAAAATCTAAAGGTCTTTCCCAATCAGCCCTTGCGCGTAAGACCAAAACTTTTCAGGCAAACATTTCATCAATCGAAGCTGGAAAGACTGATCCAGGGGTATCAACCCTCGAGCAATGCCTGGCACCTCTTGGCTACTCGTTAATTGCCCTACCTACCAAAACGCCTAGCGTGAGCCAGATCGCTCTCAAAATCGGAGAAGCAATCTCAAAGAGCCAGCATGGTCGGGCTTATCGCCTTGTTATTCAGCTTTCCGACAACCTTGAAGCGCTTTCTCCTGAACTCTGTTTGGCTCTCAGCATTACCCCGCCACCCCTAACGAGTGACCGCAAATATGATTCGCTAATCGCAGCTCTCGTTGAATTTCATCTAGCTAGAAACGCTCTACCCATTCCTAATTGGGTTCATGAGCCTGGGCGCAAATTAGAGAAGCGAGAGGCAATCGACAATTATGAAACTAATCTCAAGCAGCTCGCCGAAAGAACTCCAAAAGCCTTCCTGAAGCACAATATTCTCATCGATAAGTCAGAGCTCGCCAGTATCTAAATGGAGATCTTTGAAAAAGAAGATATAGAGCGATTTATCCGCCTCTTCGCAAAGAGATTGAGCGAAGCAGGAATTTCAGGAAAAATCTCAATCGTAGGTGGTGCTGCTCTCAGCGTTGTCTACATCCCTGAACGACTAGCAACGATGGATATAGATGCAACCTTTCCAAGCGATCCCCTGGTCGACGAAATCATCAATGAAATTGCGCTAGAAAATGACTTGCCCTTAACTTGGATCAACAGTGCGGTGACCGCTTTTATACCCTTTGAAACCTCTCAAATGTGGGTTGAGACAGAGAAAATTGGTGCGATTCAAATCCGCTACGCCTCTGCGGAACTGCTGCTTGCCATGAAATTAAAAGCAGACCGTGGAAATCGTGATCGCCCAGATATCGCCTCGCTCATAAAGCTATGTGGTTTAAGCACGATCGAGGAAATCGAAGCTCTATACGAGCACTTCCATCATCAAGAAGTTCTCAGTGCAAAAACCAAGAGCGTGGTCTTGCAGATGCTCAATTCACCGCTGGCGGATTGACTTACTTCTCATCTTTTTGATCTTTATCAATCTCACGTAAGAAATCATCAGGAGAACCTAAATCCTCAAACTTCTTTTCTATCGACTTAGAAGCCACTTTGTTCTGTAACCCCAATAACCATCCATATTCCTTACGCGGTAACTTCGAGAGCACCAAGACAATCACTATCGCAAGCGGCCCTGCCAAATACCCAAGGACTCCCCACAACACCAGACGCCGACCTTTGAAATATGCGATCACCATCGTGATGGGCACAAAGACAACCCAGAGCGGAATCCCTGCCAGCAAATCAATCATGAGATAACAGTAGGTCCTGCCCCCGACAAATTACCTACTTCGCGCAACCCACATCCACAGCAAGACCCAACGCATCCCCTACCCTTAACACTATGAATCGCATCCTGGCCTTTACTCGCTTCGCCGTCTTTGTTCCCGCTATGGCCTCTATCTTGGGCGCCGTCCTTCTCATGGTGCAAGGCTCAGTTGCCATGGTGCGAGTCGGTATCGATGTCATCAACGAAGGCACCAAATTAAAGCTCACCATCGTTGAAGTACTCACCGCCGTAGATGCGATCTTGCTCGGTACTGTCCTTCTTGTTATCGGCTATGGCCTCTATGAACTCTTTATCGATGAAGATCTCGAAGTTCCAATCTGGCTACAAGTACATGATCTCGATGATTTAAAGTCCAAGCTCATCGGCGTCGTAGTTGCCATCATCGCCGTTATCTTCGTCGGCGTATATGTAGATTCCAATCGCGCCTCAGATGTCATCTCCTACGGAGTCGGCGCCGGCGCCCTTGTCACAGGCCTTGCCATCTTTAGCTATGCCACTCGCAAAGACCCATCCCAAAAGCCATCAAAAAAGGCGCGTATCGAGCAAGTTTGATTTACCTCTTTAAACTGCGCCACGCCCCCGTACACCACAAGGCCCACACCACCAATAACGGTTGAAAGAACAATCGCACCAAGCGCGCTGTATCGCTATCTAAACCAAATGCATCAATCCCATTCACATATTGCGAGATATTTCCCGGAAAGATCGCCACAAAGAAGGCTGCAACTATCCAACCCACCACCACTCGATATCTCCACAGCACCAACAACGCACTCCCCAACGCAATCTCAACTACCCCAGATGCCACCACCACAAAATCGGCATACTCCTTAAGCACACTCGGAACCTGCGCCTGAAACTCCACCCGATTAGCCCCCAGATGCCCCACCCCGGCATAGCCAAGAGCAAGACCCAGAACTATCTGAGCAAGTCGTCTAAGTAGTTGCATGGGGGTAGTTAACACCTGAATCGGTCGCCTTTTTGTGAAGCTCTCTCCTTCCACCAGTCTTAATTGTCACTAGCTAGCTGTAGTTTTAGCACAACATCGATTACGGAGGGGCGGCGGCATGAACAAGAAGTCTCTTAGTGAATCCGATATCTGCGACCGCTTTATCTCTCCA
>CAZSWE010000093.1:0-3842 GCA_964610715.1 uncultured Candidatus Planktophila sp. | reverse complement strand
GGGAAGTAATTACTTCACTTCTACGGTGAGCTCAACCTCAACAGGTGCGTTAAGCGGAAGTTCTGCAACACCAAGTGCGCTACGTGCCGCAATGCCAGCATCTCCCCAGATATGCATAAAGAGCTCTGATGCCCCGTTTGCAACTGCAGGTTGTGCGGTAAATCCTGGCGCTCCATTTACATAACAAACTACGCGGACAACTTTTACAACCGAATCAATTGGAGCAACTAGCTCGACGGCTGCAAGCGCATTAAGTGCGCAGATTTCAGCCAGCGCCTTTGCTTCTTCGACGGTGAGATCAGATCCCACTTTGCCTTCTTTTGCAATCTTGCCATCAACCATCGGTAATTGACCCGCAGTAAAGACAAGGTTTCCGGTGCGGGTTGCTGGAACGTAGGCTGCAATTGGCTTTGAAGTAATAGGAAGAGTTAGGCCCTTTTCAGCGAGCTTGGCGCGGACATCGACAGACATTACTTAATCTCACGCTTCATATATGCAACTAATTGTTCTCCACCAGGTGCTGGAATAACAGTGACAAGGTCCCAGCCATCAGAACCCCAAGTATCGAGAATCTGCTTTGTGGCATGGGAAAGAAGTGGGACGGTTGCATATTCAAACTTCATTATTTCCTCCGGGCTTATGTATTAGTTGGCTAACGCTGCTTTAACAAGTGATGAAACAAGTGCTCCATCTGCTTTTCCTGCAATCTGTGGCTTGATAGCGCCCATGACTTTGCCCATGTCGCCAGGTCCTGCAGCGCCTGTTGATGCAACAGCGGCAGCAATCATCTTCTTAATATCATCTTCAGAAAGTTGTGCAGGAAGATACTTGGCAATTACTTCGCCCTCTGCTTTTTCTTCTGCTGCCTTATCAGGACGATTAGCCTTAGCAAATTCTTCAGCTGCTTCGCGACGCTTCTTAGCTTCGCGTGAGAGCACGGTGATGATCTCGTCATCAGATAGAACACGCGCCTCTTTACCTGAAACTTCTTCATTGGTGATCGCAGTCAAAACCATGCGAATGGTGCCTGAAACCACTTTGTCGCTGGAGCGAATCGCTTCAGTCAGATCTGCCTTGAGTGTCTCTTTTAAACCCACAGGTATTGCTCCAATTCTTTGAATTGTTCGGGTGTATCTTCTCATACCTATGACATACGTTCTCCGCGAGGCAGAGATGCCCATCTTGCCGGCAGGCCACGACGATATTCGCATCCTGCATTTTTCAGACCTGCATCTGACCCCTGCGCGCAAGAAAGAGATCGCCGATATCAAATCATTTATCTCTCTCAAGCCTGATTTAGTTATCAGCACTGGAGATTTCTTAGCTCATAAGAAAGCAGTCCCAGTAGTCCTCGATGCGCTCGATGATTTATTGGATATTCCAGGTCTCTATGTCTTTGGTTCAAATGATTACTACGAACCTGTTCCAAAGAACCCTCTGAAGTATCTATTGCCTAACCACGGCAAGCGCGTTCATGGCCCAGAACTACCATGGCAAGATCTTGATAAAGGTTTGCAGGCACGCGGTTGGAAGAACATCAACACATCACGGACAACTCTGACAATCAATAAGACTGTTATCGAAGCGCGTGGAACAGATGATGCACATCTTGAATTTGATGATTACTCACTCGTTGCAGGAGAAGCTGGCAAGTGCCACATTGCAATTGGCGTTACTCACGCGCCATATCTTCGAATCCTTGAAGGAATGAAGAAAGATAACCTCGATGCCATCTTTGCCGGCCACACACACGGCGGTCAGGTTCGTCTGCCTTGGCCTGGTGGATCAAAGGCGCTGACAACCAATTGCGACCTCCCTAATTGGAGAGCGCGTGGATTAACCGTTGTAAAAGGTGAACCGTTGTTACATGTATCGGCCGGTATGGGAACAGGACCATTTTCACGAATCAGAGTTGCTAGTCCACCAGAGGCATCACTAATAACGCTAACAGCTGCTTTTTAGATTACTTCTTTAACGCCTCAATATCGGCATCAACCATAAGTTCAGCAAGCTCTTTCCAATGCGTCTTTGCTTTCCAACCTAAAGCTTTCTCAGCCTTTGATGGATCACCGATAAGTGCATCAACTTCCGTTGGACGGATGTACTTCTTATCTGTCTCAATATGGTCTTGCCAGTTAAGCCCAGCGCGCGTAAATGCTGCTTCTGCAAAGTCTTTTACTGTGGCACCAACACCTGTGGCCACTACGTAATCAGATGGCTTATCTTGCTGGAGCATGAGCCACATTGATTCAACATATTCCTTGGCATAGCCCCAGTCGCGTACTGCATCGAGGTTTCCGAGGAATAGCTTGTCCTGCTTGCCAGCTTTAATAGCAGCGACTGCGCGAGTAATTTTGCGAGTAACAAATGTTTCGCCTCGACGAGGTGATTCGTGGTTAAATAAAATTCCATTTGTTGCATGTAGCCCATAACCATCGCGGTAGTTGACTGTGCACCAGTAGGCCATCAACTTTGCTGCTGCATATGGCGACTGTGGGCGAAATACTGAAGTCTCGTTCTGTGGTGGTGGAGTTGATCCATAGAGCTCAGATGTTGATGCTTGGTAGAAACGAATATCAAGATCTGCAGAGCGAATCGCTTCAAGTAAACCAACGGCACCAACAGCATCAACTTGTCCTGTGTACTGCGGCATGGTGAAAGAGACCTGAACGTGTGACTGTGCACCAAGGTTATAGACCTCAGTTGGCTTAATTTCGCGGATGAGGTTGGTAAGACCAACGCCATCAATGAGGTCTCCGTAGTGCAAGAAGAGCTTTGGGTTCTTATCGTGTGGATCCTGATAAATATGATCAATACGAGAAGTGTTAAAGGTGGAAGAGCGACGAATCAAGCCATGTACTTCATAACCTTTAGCAAGCAAGAACTCTGCAAGGTATGAACCATCTTGGCCTGTGACACCTGTAATCAGTGCAACTTTTCTACTCATCGTCTCGCTACTCCCTTTGCAGATGCATCTTTATACCAAGCGATGGTTGATGCAATTCCATCGCGAAGAGAAATCTTTGGTGCCCAACCTAGCGATTTAGCCTTCGTTACATCAAGAACCTTACGCGGAGTCCCATCGGGTTTTGTTGAATCCCATGCAATTTCGCCCTCAAATCCAGCTAATTCAGCGACAAGTTCTGCCAACGCCTTGATTGTGAGATCGTCACCAGTTCCGATATTCAAATGAAGTGGTGAGTCGTAGGTGGAACCAAGGTGGACAACTGCTGCAGCTAAATCATCAACGTGAAGAAATTCGCGCTTTGGTGAACCAGTCCCCCACAACGTTTCAGTCGCAACATTATTTTGAGCGGCTTCCACAAAGCGACGAATAAATGCAGGTAAGACATGTGAGCCCTGTAATTCAAAATTATCGTTAGGTCCGTAAAGATTGGTTGGCATCAAGGAAATCCAAGTACGTCCATACTCTTTACGGAAAGATTTAATTAGTTCGATACCTGCAATCTTGGCAATCGCATAGGCTGAATTAGTTTCTTCAAGCGGTCCTGTAAGTAAATACTCTTCTTTGATTGGCTGTGCGCAATCACGTGGATAGATACAGCTAGAACCTAAGAAGATGAATTTTTCAACATCGGCAACGTGCGCGGCCTCCATGAGATTGCTCTGGATGCGCACATTGTCAGAGAGAAATTCGACTGGAAAAGCGTTGTTAGCGCCGATGCCGCCTACCTTTGCCGCAGCATCAACAACGAGCGAAGGCTTGGTCTTCTTAAGGAAGGCAGTAGTTGCATCACGATCAAGGAGATTAACAACGGATCGATTGACTGCGATGACCTCAGCGCCCGTGGCTTGATAGGCGCGCACGATTGCGGAGCCCG
>CAZSWE010000092.1:1664-3882 GCA_964610715.1 uncultured Candidatus Planktophila sp. | reverse complement strand
CACAAGAGCAAAATCAAGTAGCCCTAGCCGGTCCTACGCCGGATAATTCTTCTAGGGCGGGAATACCTACCAGCTTTAAGGGGTTGAAATAGATATGGAATTTATCGTAATCGGCGCAATCGTTTTACTCGTCGTCTTTGCTATCGCGCAATACAACCGTCTCATCAGACTCAACATCACAGTCGATGAAGCCTTTGCACAAATTGAAGTGCAACTTAAGCGTCGCGCAGATCTGATTCCAAATTTGGTTGAAACCGTTAAGGGTTATGCCGCCCACGAACAGAGCACCTTTGATGCAGTCGTTGCAGCGCGTGCAAAATCAACATCAGCTTCATCGGTGGCCGATGTAGCTGCTGCAGATGGTGCACTTACCAACGCACTTCGCGGGCTACTTGCAGTTGCTGAGGCGTATCCAGATCTCAAGGCATCAGCTAACTTCTTATCTCTACAAGAAGAGCTCTCAACAACTGAAAATAAAGTTTCCTTCGCACGCCAGTTCTATAACGACAATGTGCGCGCACTCAATACAGCGGTTGCAACTATTCCTTCCAGCTTCTTCTCGGGGCTTGCCAAAGTCGGCGCTCGCGAATTCTATGAAGTAGAAGATCCAGCAGATCGCAACGTGCCAAACGTAAAGTTCTAGCCTTTTTAAATCATGGCCGAGAATCAATTCCGTGCTCTGCAGTCAGCTAATAAAGGGAAAACCTATTTCCTCTTAGCATCAATGGGTCTACTTACTTGGCTCGTTACATATGCAGCAATGACTTACTTTGGCGTCGGTACCGCCTCCACGATGGTGCCGATGGCAATTGGCTTTTCACTCATCGGCGTATGGGGTTCGTATTACGGGTCGGATAAATTAGTTTTAACGATGACCGGTGCAAAACTCATCACACGCGAAGATGCACCGGAACTCTTTAATGTTATTGAAGAAGTGGTGATTGCAAGTGGGCTACCGATGCCAAAGGTGGCAATCGTTGAAGATACCGCCCCAAATGCTTTTGCCACGGGGCGTGATCCCGACCATGCGCTGATTGCCTTTACAACGCGCATCCTTGAAGTCATGGACCGCGACGAACTCCAGGGCGTCATTGCGCACGAACTCGCTCACGTAGCAAACCGCGACACCTTGGTATCAGCTGTTGCTGCAACGACTGCCGGTGCGATTGCCATCTTGAGCGATTTTCTGATGCGCATGATGTTCTTTGGGGGCGGACGTGATCGTGAACGAAATTCAAATCCGTTAGCTCTAGCGCTCTCACTGGTGGTCTTGTTGCTAGCGCCAATTGCAGCAATTTTATTGAAGTCAGCTATTTCTCGTAAGCGTGAATCACTCGCTGATGCAACCGCTGTTTCCTTTACTCGTAATCCAACAGGGCTACGTAAGGCCCTAGAAGTTCTTGCATCGGATACAACTGTGGTTCGTCAAAAATCAAACGCGGTTGCACATATCTGGATTGAATCTCCACTCGATGGACAAGCTGTCTCAAAGTTATTTAGTACCCACCCACCGATTCAAGAGCGCATCGCAACTTTGCGCGCGATGGAATCGTTAAGTCCTGGCGAGAATTAATTTTTCACGCTGACAATTTTTCATCGGTAGGTCGACGCTGAATTACAGGCGTGTAACTCCACCCACAATGTGGAGAAACTCTGTGGATATCCTAGAAAATGGGGGTTATTTAGTAGGAACCCTCACCCCATCGTTCAACGCTCGGGATTTCCCACTCCTAGGGCTTCTCGGCGGTATTTCATTTCCTATTTAGCGATAGGATTTCAGCCTGCTGTAGAGGAATTGCCTCTCTATAGCCCAAATCAGCCATTTGAAGGAGTCCCCACTTTTGTCTGACAAAGCTGCGAAGGAAAGCTCTTCGAAGAAGACAGGCGGCTACGACGCCTCCTCGATCACCGTGCTCGAGGGCTTGGCTGCGGTGCGCAAGCGTCCAGGCATGTATATCGGCTCAACCGGTGAACGCGGCCTCCACCACCTTGTCTACGAAATCGTCGATAACGCAGTCGATGAGGCGCTCGCAGGTTTCTGTACTGAGATCCAAGTGACCTTAATGGCCGATGGTTCTATTCAAGTTGTCGATAACGGTCGCGGAATTCCCGTTGATATCCACCCAGTTGAGAAGAAACCAGCTCTTGAAGTTGTTCTCACCGTTCTTCACGCAGGTGGAAAGTTCGGCGATGGTGGTTACTCAGTCTCTGGTGGTCT
>CAZSWE010000092.1:0-1564 GCA_964610715.1 uncultured Candidatus Planktophila sp. | reverse complement strand
TTCTTCACGCAGGTGGAAAGTTCGGCGATGGTGGTTACTCAGTCTCTGGTGGTCTTCACGGCGTTGGTTCCTCAGTTGTTAACGCGCTCTCAACAAATTTATCTGCAAAGGTAAAGCGCGATGGATTTATCTGGACACAGGAATACAAATTAGGTGTGCCAACTGCCCCAGTGAAAAAAGGCGAGGCAACAACAGAGACCGGAACAACAATTCAATTCTGGCCATCTGAAGAAATCTTCGAAACTACAGATTTTTCTTTTGAAGTTCTCTCAACACGTTTTCGTGAAATGGCATTTCTTAACCGCGGCTTGATTTTATCTTTGACAGATATGCGCCCTGGCCACGTTGATGAAAAGGGCGAGCAGCTCACCGTGCGATATCAGTACCAAGGCGGAATCACTGACTTTGTAAAGCATCTCAATTCAACTCGCGGCGAACTCCATAAATCAGTAATTGCCATCGAGGCTGAAGATAAGAAGGCACGACTTTCTCTCGAAGTTTCTATGCAATGGAATAACGGTTTCTCTGAATCCGTCTATACCTTTGCAAATACGATTCATACCCACGAAGGTGGAACCCACGAAGAAGGTTTCCGTACCGCGCTCACATCTGTAGTTAATAAGTTTGCTGAAGAACAAGGCCTTATTCGCAAGAAAGAAGATCGCCTGACTGGTGATGATGTTCGTGAAGGTCTGACTGCAATAGTTTCTATCAAACTGGGCGAGCCACAATTTGAAGGCCAGACCAAGACAAAGCTGGGCAATACTGAGGCAAAATCTTTTACCCAGAAAGTTGTCAATGAACACCTCACACAATGGTTTGAGCAGAATCCACAAGAAGGCAAAGACATCATCCGTAAATCGATTGATGCCGCAGCAGCTCGCGTTGCAGCACGTAAGGCGCGCGACTTAGCGCGTAACCGAAAAGGGCTTCTTGAAGGTCGCGGAATGCCCGGAAAGCTTGCTGATTGCCAATGGACCGATCCTGCAAAGTGCGAGCTCTACATTGTCGAAGGTGACTCTGCGGGCGGTTCTACAAAGGGTGGGCGAGATTCACGTAATCAAGCAGTTCTTCCTATTCGCGGCAAGATCCTTAACGTCGAAAAGGCACGCATCGATCGCGTGCTACAAAATAACGAAGTACAGGCTCTTATTACCGCACTCGGTACCGGTGTTCATGATGATTTCGATATCGCAAAGCTTCGTTATCACAAGATTATTTTGATGGCAGATGCTGATGTTGACGGTCAACACATTCGCACACTTCTTCTTACACTGCTCTTCCGCTTTATGCGCCCACTGATTGAAAATGGTTTTGTCTACCTTGCACAACCACCGCTCTATAAGTTGAAGTGGGGCGGAAAAGATCCAGTCGAGTACGCCTTCAGCGACAAAGAGCGTGATGGAATGATCAAGATTGGTTTAGATGCCGGTAAGCGACTTCCTAAGGAAGATGGAATCCAGCGCTTTAAAGGTCTAGGTGAGATGCCAGCAAAAGAGTTGTGGGATACCACTATGGACCCAGAACACCGCGTGCTTATTCAAGTAACCCTTGATGATGCAGC
>CAZSWE010000091.1:0-3971 GCA_964610715.1 uncultured Candidatus Planktophila sp. | reverse complement strand
ACCTATAACAAGTACAGCCGGGCAGAGCTTGAAACCCTTGCCCCACACTTCTTATTTGATACCTGGGCTGAAAACGCCAAGGTGCCCGCTAAGGCTTTTGAAACACTGGTGGTCTGCGAGCCATCCTTCTTCGAAAACGTTTCTGCAATGCTCGGCGACTTTGCCACTCATCGCGACTCATGGGTTGCCTGGCTCAAACTTAACTTGGTCTCAGCAAGTGCTGCCTACTTGACCGATGACATCGTTCTGCAGAACTTTGATTTCTATGCCAAGACGCTTTCTGGCACACCGCAGATTCGCGATCGCTGGAAGCGCGCCGTATCTGTTACACAAGGCGCCCTCGGTGAAGCTATCGGCAAGGTCTATGTTGAAAAGTACTTCCCTGCCCAAGCCAAATCAGAGATGAAGACCTTGGTCGATAACCTCCTTGAGGCTTATCGCATCAGCATTCTTGACCTGCCTTGGATGTCAGAAGCCACTAAGGCAAAGGCGCTAGAGAAGTTAAAGAAGTTCACTCCCAAGATTGGCTACCCAGATAAGTGGCGCGATTATTCGACCCTTGAAATCTCAGCTTCAGATTTGATTGGAAACCTCTGGCGCATCGCTGAATTCGATCATGCCTATGCCATCGCCAAGATTGGCGCACCCGTCGACCGCGACGAATGGCATATGACGCCACAGACCGTGAATGCCTATTACAACCCACTCGCCAACGAGATCGTCTTTCCTGCTGCAATCTTGCAGCCACCCTTCTTTGATTTGGGGGCAGATATCGCAGCCAATTACGGTGGTATCGGCGCGGTCATTGGCCACGAAATCGGCCATGGCTTTGATGATCAGGGTTCCAAATACGATGGCGATGGCAACATGGTCGATTGGTGGAGCGATGAAGATCGTTCTAAATTCGAAGAGCTCACCAGTGTTCTCGTAAAGCAGTTCGATGCGCTATCTCCAGAGAGCACACCCGATATCCACGTCAATGGCGCCTTCACATTGGGCGAGAACATCGGAGACTTGGGTGGGCTTGGTATCGCCTATAAAGCCTTTAAATTGGCTCTTAACGGCGCTGAAAGCCCTGTAATCGACGGTTTAACTGGTGATCAACGCTTCTTCCTTTCATATGCGCATTCATGGCGCAATAAGAACCGTCCAGAAGAAGTTCGTCGCCGCATCGCTATCGATCCACATTCACCAGATGAGTTCCGCTGTAACCAGATTGTGCGCAACGTCCAAGAGTTCTATGACGCCTTTGGTGTCAGTGAAGAAGATGAGCTCTGGCTAGCGCCAAAAGAGCGCGTTCGTATTTGGTAGCTAGTTTTCTGGGAAGTGGCAAGCGCTAGTTCTCTGGGAAGTGGCAAGCCACTTGCGACTTACCAATAGTCAGAAGCTGTGGCACCTCGGTACGACACTTATCTTGCGCCTTCCAGCAACGAGTATTAAAGACGCACCCTTGTGGTGGATTAACTGGGCTTGGTAGATCGCCTTGCAAAATAATACGTTCGCGCGTTCTTTCAGAGCGAGGGTCAGGTAGCGGCACCGCTGATAAAAGAGCTGTTGTATATGGGTGGTGCGGAGTTGCATAGAGATCAGCAGTTGGTGCGAGCTCCATAATCTTGCCGAGATACATCACCGCTACGCGATCAGAGATGTGCTGCACAACAGATAAATCGTGGGCGATAAAGACCATGCTGATCTTCTCTTCTGCCTTGAGGTCATCGAGCAAGTTGATGACCTGGGCTTGAATCGAAACATCGAGAGCTGAAACTGGTTCATCGGCAACGATAAAGCGAGGCTTTAAGGCGATTGCGCGAGCGATACCGATGCGTTGACGCTGTCCGCCTGAGAACTCGTGTGGGTAGCGGTTGTAGTGCTCTGGATTAAGTCCTACGCGCTCCATCAAGGCCTGAACGGCGGGCTTCATTCCTCCAGCCGGTTCGACTCCTTGAATTTCAAAGGGCGCAGAAATAATTTTTCCGATTGTCTGACGTGGGTTAAGCGCTGAATATGGATCTTGGAAAATGATCTGCATCTGCGCACGCAACGAACGCATCGCTGAAGGCTTTAAATCGGTGATATCGCGGCCCTCAAAGATGATCTTGCCGGAAGTTGGTTCAGTTAACTTCAAAAGTGTGCGCCCTGCAGTGGTTTTACCGCAACCTGATTCGCCTACAAGGCCGAGAGTTTCACCTGGTGCGAGCGAGAATGAGATACCGCTAACTGCTTGAACAGCAAGAGCTGGCCCACGGCGGTTCTTCTTCTTTACCGGAAAGTGCTTGACCAGGTTCTCTACCTGCAGGATTGGCTCAGTCATTACTTCAGCTCCTGGAGGTCTTTAGCAAAGACGGGGTTTCGTACTTCGATAGGAATATGGCAGCGAGAACTGTGCCCCGCACTATCTGTATGAAGAGAAACCTTCGTTACAGCGCAATCAACGGGAGATAAGTTGCGGTATTCGCAACGAGCCGAGAAAGCGCATCCTTCTGGCAGGTGAATAAGTGAAGGTGGCTGTCCTGGGATTGCTTTCAGGCGCTCATTCTTTGCTGAGATACGAGGAACTGATTTGAGCAAGCCCAGTGTGTATGGCGCCTTGGGTGTGTAGAAGAGATCATCTACCGGTGCTTCTTCAACAATCTGGCCCGCATACATCACCGATACGCGATCGGCTACTTGTGCCACAACGCCCAAGTCGTGGGTGATCAATAAGACGCCCATATCAAACTCTTTTTTCAACTTATCAAGCAGAGAGAGAATCTGTGCTTGCACCGTTACATCAAGGGCGGTCGTTGGTTCATCGGCAATCAATAGTCGAGGTGAATTCATTAGAGCCATAGCAATCATTACGCGCTGGCGCATTCCACCTGAGAATTGATGAGGAAATTCTTCAGCGCGCTGATCGGGCTCTGAGATTCCAACGAGATCAAGCATTTCGATGGCGCGCGCCTTTGCTGCCTTCTTGTTGCCGGGATTGTGGACCTCAAAAGCCTCAGCGAGCTGGTTACCGATCTTGTAATACGGGTGCAGCGATGACATTGGATCTTGGAAAATCATGGCAACAGCGCGGCCGCGAATATCGCGGACTTCATTCGGGCTGAGGTTAACTACATCTTTAATTGTGCCGCCATCGTTAATCTTGATGGAGCCCTCAATAATGACTGAGCCTTTCTTATGAAGACCCATGACAGAGAGGCTGGTAACGGTCTTTCCGGAGCCTGATTCGCCCACAATGGCAACGGTTTCGCCTGAATTTACAGTCAGCGATACGCCATCGACTGCCTTGACGATTCCGTCTTCAGTTGGGAAAGAGACGTGGAGATCTTCTATCGAAAGTAATTGGGTCATGTCAGGCGCACTCGTGGATCTAGAACGGCATACAACATATCGACAATCAGGTTCATCACAATGACAACGGTCGCAGCCAAAATAGTTGTTGCCAGCACTACTGAGAGGTCGAATTCGTAAACTGAACGAAGAGTCAGGCGACCTAGGCCGGGCAGATTAAAGATAGTTTCAGTAATAATTGCGCCGCCAATTAGGCCGGCAAAATCAAGGCTCGCCATAGTGATTAAGGGCGCTAGCACTGCGCGAAGAGTGTGCTTAAAGAAGACCTTCTGTTCTCCCACGCCTTTGGCGCGAGCGGTGCGGATGTAATCCTCGCCGAGAGTTTCAAGCAACGCAGCGCGGGTGAAGCGGGTATACAAAGCTGCGTAGGCGATTGCCAGCGTAATCCACGGCAAGATGAAGTACTGGAAATACTTATAAGGGTTGTCAATCAGTGATGTATAGCCTGTAAGTGACAACGGGATGATCTTCCACTTAATGGTGACCCAGATAAGTAGCGCAAGACCAGTAACGAATGTTGGAAGAGATGTACCGAGCAAAACAAAGACTGAGCTTCCGGTATCTGGCCAGCGGTTCTTAAACTTTGCGGCAACAATGCCAAGTCCGATACCTACTGTGAGCCAGAGGATGAG
>CAZSWE010000090.1:0-3975 GCA_964610715.1 uncultured Candidatus Planktophila sp. | reverse complement strand
GTTACCTCAAAGACGTTCTCAGCATCGACGTATTTAAAGAATGATTTACGGGCATAGATACCAAGCGGAATCGTCTTTTCGCCCTTGTACTCGTCATGAACTGACATATATGCGCCAGCAACAATTGCAGTCACATATGTCGAAATGACCTGAGATTGCGCAAATTGAATGAACTTGCGATCGCCGTCGACATCCTTGGTGGATTCGATCCCGTAATTGGAGATTACTTCCCAATGCTTGGGGGTAATGGTGCTAATGGTGAATGTTGCCTTCTGGTCAGGTTGATCGAAGCAGGCATACATGCGGCGGGCATCGCCAGTTTCAAACTGGGTATAGAGATAGACCTCATTATCAGCAGGGTCAACGAAGCGGTGCAGGCCTTCGCCAGAGTTCGAATAAACGCCATCATGTTCAATTTCAAGGATGTTCTCTGCGGCAATTGCCGGGAGATAAATAGTTTCGCCATCAAACTTGGGATCAAAGTTCACGCCGTTGAGTTTGGCGCTGATTACCTTGCTGCCAACGCAGTCGATATATGTAGTCGCCCCTGGTTTGAGTCCGGCAAACTTCACAGTTGTCTTCACGCGGAAGTTTTCAGCGCCCGTGGTCAGATCTAAGTCGATGCGATAGCTCTCGGTCTTAACAATCGTAGAACGTTCTGCCGCTTCAACTTGCTTGATATTTGTACCTGGCACGGTTACTCCTTCAATCGGGTGGCTTACTGACTTGCTTGCCTTATCCAACCATTAACTCATCTATTCGTCACACGTTAGGATTGCGTAATGGAACAGAGCTCGATACGCACGTATCGCCTGCGTGGATCGCGCATCACTGGCCCACAACAGAGCGCTTTAGACAAGTACTGGGCTGCTTACGGGATCGAATATTCCACCGAGTTCTTGAATATCACCTCGCTATTTCCCACTGCAGAGCAAGTAGTTCTAGAGATTGGTTTCGGTATGGGCGAAGCCACCGCCCTGATTGCGCGAGATTTTCCCAATACTGGCTATTTAGCAGTCGAAGTTCATAAACCAGGAATCGGTAAGTTGATGGCTCGCGTTGAAGAGTTGGGTCTCTCCAACATTCGCATCATTGAAGGCGATGCCCACCCGATAATTACAACGATGATTCCTGATAAATCAGTAGATGGAGTTCATCTCTTCTTTCCAGATCCATGGCCCAAGAAGCGACATAACAAACGTCGCATCATTAACGCTGAGTTCTTAGCGCTGATTCATCCCAAGATTAAAGATGGTGGCTTCTTTCATATTGCAACGGATTGGGTTCCGTACGCCGAATACATCGAAGAGGTTTTTGCAGCGAGCCCGTTATTTGCTGGGGGAGTAGTTGAGCGCCCTGATTGGAGACCGGTCACACGCTTTGAAGGTCAAGGAATTACTAAAGATCATCAAGTCACAGACTTGCGTTATTTCAAGAACTAATTGCTTACAGGTCGCCCGTTATCTCGTAGTTGCTGACCTTCTTAATGCGACGCTGATGGCGCTCATCGCCAGGAAATGGCGTTGCAATAAATGTATCAATCAGTTGTTTTACAAAATCAGCTTCGTGCATTCGCCCACCAACAGCGATGACATTTGCATTGTTATGCTCGCGCGCTAGCTTGGCTGTTTCGATACTCCAGACAAGCGCTGCACGAACACCCTTAACCTTATTTGCTGCCATCTGTTCGCCATTGCCTGAACCGCCCAAGACGATTCCAAGGGACTCAGGGTTCTTAGCAACAGCTTCGGCGCAGGGAATGCAGAAATCTGGATAGTCATCGAGAGCGTCATATTCATATGGACCGTGGTCGGTAACGTCATGGCCATTCATCACCAAGTGGGTGATGAGCTCGTTCTTGAAATCAAGGCCGGCATGATCGCTGCCGATATGAATGCGCATGCGCAATTTAAGCACTAACTGTTATGGCAACGAAAAACCCGCCACGCGTTTAACGTGACGGGTTTTTCTACCCAAGGAGTTACTACATGTAAATCAATTAAGCGTTAGTGAGAGACGCCGTTGTGGCTGAGGGAGCGGGTTTGACTCCACCCTTCATGCCAAAGTCACCGCGATGACCTTTACCGAAACCCTTGCCGCCCCACTTGTGGGTTGAATTCACGTGTTCGGTGACTCGCTCGGTGAGGTTTGCTTTCTTTGCAGTTGCCTGAGCGGCGGTGAGCTTTCCAGCTGTAACTGCAGCATCGATACGCTTTGTCTCATCTGCAACGAGCGCTGCAATGAGTGCGTCTTTCTTGGCACCTGCAATTGCTGCAAGCGTTTCGCCTGCAGCGAGTCTTGTTTGAATGGTGGCAGCATCAACGCCAATTGTTGTTGCAATCAGCGCTAAGCGAGCTGCATGATCTGCTTTCTCGGGGCGCATGGAATCAGCTGCTGCTCTTGCAGCGTTTGCTGCAGCAAGGATTGCATCTGCCTGTGCTTGAGTGATTGTTCCCTTGGCAACAAGTGCTGAGAGAGTTGCTGCAAGATCAAGACCGCGAGGACCTTTCATGGCTGACCCTGCGACTGATGCTCGATTTGATTTTGACTTTGAGTCAGCGGAGGCAATTCCGACTGTTCCGGCTGAAATTGCCACAGTTGTAATGAGTACCGCAGCAATTTTCTTCTTTGTTGACATTGATATGTCTCCTGTCCCGTTCGTTATGTCGAAACCCTATTTTCCGACTTGTGAGTACTAAATCCCTCAATGTTGAAAAAGATACACGGATAGCCTGTGAGCATCTTGCGAATCGGTAAGACTTTTGTGAGAACGCCCCACGGGAAGCCCTATCTTTCCTGAGAGAAAACTGAGGGGTTGCCCGATTTCACTCCAGGGAAGCCCTCTTCACACTGGTGACATCAGCCAGCCTCGGAGGTCACCAGTGAAGACTCGTTCCATATCAATCCTTTTCGCTATTGCCATTTCTACATCAGCTCTTTCAGCGCTACCAGCAAACGCTGCAGGCAGAAGCGCCACATCAATTCCCAACACAATTCTTAATGGAAAAGGTGCACCAACTCTCTCGGTTGGAATCAATGGTGATTTCTATATCGATACCCGTTCGCTTTTGATTTATGGGCCAAAGAAGAATGGAAAGTGGCCAGTACCGCAGAACTTGCAAGGACCAACAGGTGCTACAGGAACAAATGGAAATGATGGAAAGAACGGAAACGATGGCAAGAATGGAAGTGATGGAAAGACGGTAGCTAACGCATCAACTACAAGTGGTCCATCCGGTCCTGTTGGTCCACAAGGAGAGAAAGGCGCAACTGGAGCTGCCGGTCCTGCTGGCCCAACTGGACCACAAGGCGCAACTGGTGCAACGGGAGCTGCTGGATCTTCTGGAAGCGGAAGCGGTACACCTGGACCACAAGGTGCAACAGGTGCAACTGGTCCGGCAGGTGCAACGGGAGCTACAGGTCCAGCGGGCGCTGCTGGTGCTACAGGCGCTGCAGGAGCAACTGGTTCCGCGGGTGCAACTGGAGCAACCGGTGCGACTGGTCCTGCCGGAGTTTCAAAGGCGATTTATGGAGGAATCACATTTCCAGACATCAATGGATCAGCAGGTACTGCACAGAACGGAACAATAGATGGATTTAAAGGGACCAAAAGTTATGTAGTTAGGGTTCTCATAGTTACTTACCAACCAAATGATATGAATGAAAATTTGATCCCACTGTCTGTCATTGCGACAGGTACGAATGGCACACCAACTTTGGTTACTAAATATGTTTTGAGTCGTTCTTATTCCTACAGGACCGGATCAATTCGATATGAAAACTCCATACAAATTGATTTGGTTGCTGATGGAAGTGCTTATGTTGCTGACTATTCAATCGTGTTGACTGTGACCGCTGGCCGTTCGACTGTGGCTAGTGCATTACTTCGGCTAGAAGGTAGTTACACGGCTGTTGAAGTGCAATCGGTGGCTTCGACGTTCTAATACTGGAGCGGGTGACCGGGATCGAACCGGC
>CAZSWE010000089.1:0-4019 GCA_964610715.1 uncultured Candidatus Planktophila sp. | reverse complement strand
ATCTGCCCCGGAAACTTCTTCGAGGGTTGATTTAAAGGCATCAACGAGCTGATGCGGCAGGTGGCGAACAAATCCAACTGTGTCAGAGAGCGTATAGACACGCCCTTCAGTTGTTTCGCATTTACGAACCGTGGGATCCAAGGTTGCAAAGAGCGCATTTTCAACAAGTACGCCAGCACCAGTAAGCGTATTAAGAAGGGATGACTTACCAGCGTTGGTATAGCCCGCAATAGCCACAGAAGGGATGTTGTTACGTCTGCGCTCTTGTCGTTTGGTATCTCGAGATACCTTCATCTCTGCAATCTCCCGGCGCAGCTTTGCCATCTTGTCGCGAATTCTGCGTCTATCTGTCTCAATCTTTGTTTCGCCAGGTCCGCGCCCACCAATTCCTGCGCCCCCTGCTGCGCGACCACCTACCTGACGGGAGAGTGAATCACCCCAACCACGAAGGCGTGGAAGTAAATATGCGATCTGCGCCAACTCAACTTGAGCCTTACCCTCTTTGCTCTTTGCATGCTGAGCGAAGATATCGAGAATGAGGGCGACGCGATCGACAACTTTTACCTTTAACTTCTCTTCCAAAGTGCGCAGTTGTGAAGGAGAGAGTTCGCCATCACAAATCACCGTGTCCGCACCTGTCGATACAACAAGTTGTCGCAGTTCAATCACTTTTCCTGAACCGATATAGGTAGCGGGGTCTGGCTTATCTCTGCGTTGAATCAAACCTTCTAGGACTTCTGAACCCGCAGTCTCAGCAAGTGCTTTGAGTTCTGCGAGTGAATTTTCGGCCATCTCGGCGCTGCCCTCTGTCCATACACCTACGAGCACTACGCGTTCTAATTGCAGCTGGCGATATTCAGCATCTGAAATATCTTGTAACTCGGTTGAGAAACCTTTAACGCGACGAAGTGCGTGGCGATCGACCAGCTCTTGTTGGGAATCTTCTTGGTAACTGCTCTCGTTAGCGTCAAAGTCTGCGGCAGCGCGAGCTGATTCACGGAGAAGTTCATCGAATAACTTGTCGTAACTATCTTCGGGGGTAGTCATTACTCTAAATACTTTGAAATATCGTGATCGGCAATTAACTCGGCTGGACCTATCAAAGTTGCATTCGAGTGGCCATCAATATCGACTATCAAGCGTCCGCCTGGTGGGTAGATGGTCCAACGGCTAGGTAACTTGCCACGAGTGTGAAGTGTTGCGGCCAGCGCAACAGCACATGTGCCGGTACCGCATGATCGTGTCTCACCGCTACCGCGTTCATGTACACGCATACGAGCTTCATTATTGGCAAGGAGCTGAACAAACTCAACATTGACGCCCTCTGGATAAGAAGATTGCGGCGAAACAACTGGAGCCGTTTCTAGCGAACCTACCTCTTCTAAATTTTCGAGGAAGACAACTGCATGAGGATTGCCGACGCTGATATTGAGCCCTTCCCACGTCTTTCCATCCTGAGTTACTTCAATTTCTTCCATCTCATCAGTTACTTGACCCATATTGACTGAGATATCGCCTTCGAGAGGTACTCGTAGATGCTTGATGCCGGCGCGAGTATTAATGGCAAAGATGCCTTCCGGTAGATGCCCGCGAGCCACAAGGTAGCGAGCCATTACGCGGATACCGTTTCCACACATCTCGGCGATGGAGCCATCAGAATTGCTGTAATCCATAAACCATTTTCCATCTGGTTTAGTTATTCGAATAAAGCCATCGGCACCGATGCCAGAGCTGCGGTTGCAGATGGCTGCTATCTGGGCGGGAGAAATTACATACTGCGAATCAGGATCAAAGAGAATGACGAAATCATTTTCAGTTCCGTGGCCATATGTGGCGATTATCGGCGAACTCATCAGGCTAGGAGTTTATCTTTTCTAGGATGGTCTCGAGTCGAGGTTGATGTGTGGCTACCCATTGAATTCTTCGATCACGCGAAAACCAGGTTTCTTGGCGTCTGGCATATTGGCGGCTTGCTCTCTTTGTCTCTTCCTTCGCCTCATCTTCCGAGAGAGTTCCGTCGCGCATCGCCAAAATTTGCGCGTATCCCAGAGCTCGCTGCGCTGTCGTACCCCGACGAATTCCTTGTGCAATCAGCTCGTCGACTTCTGCGACAAAGCCTTCTTGCCACATGCGATCCACGCGCAGGTCAATGCGATCACGGAGATGCTCACGATCCATCACCAAGCCAAATTGCAGGGCGTCAGGAAAGCGTGAACTATCTTCGCGGGGTAAGTTTGCAGTAAATGGCTTGCCGGTAATTTCAATGACCTCAAGAGCTCTGACGATTCGACGGATATTGGCGCGATCAATTGCCAGCGCTGCCGCCGGGTCTAACTCTTGTAAGCGTTCAAAGAGATAGTTGGCGCCAAATTCTTCTCCCAATTTTTCAAGGTTGGCCCGCACTTGTGAATCTGTCTCTGGAAAATTTAGATCATCAAGAATTGCCTTGATGTAGAGCCCGGTACCTCCCACGATGATGGCGTGATGTCCTCTGCTATGAATCTCGGCAATCGCACTCCGGGCGCGCTCTTGATACCAAGCAACCGTTGAATCTTCAGTGACATCAAGTACATCAAGCAAATGGTGCGGTACTTCGCGCCGCTCTGAAGCCTTTAACTTTGCAGTTCCAATATCCATCCCGCGATAGAGCTGCATTGAATCAGCGTTGATGATTTCAGCGCCTATGCGCTCGGCGATATCAAGAGCAATATCGCTCTTCCCGGTTGCGGTTGCACCGCAAATGACAATGACTTTACTCATCCTTATGCGCGAACTTTTGGCATTCCCAAAGTTGTAGATGCAGGAGCAGTACGCGCTTGGTGGGCATCGCCTCCACGGGTACGTGTTACCGAGATGGCATCGGCGAGCAGGTAGTGAGCAGATGCTTCAGTGATTTTCACATCAACAATATCTCCAGGGCGAGCATCTGTATCTGCGCTGAAGTGAACTAAACGGAAATCTTCGGTCTTACCGGTCATGCGAGATTGCGCTTCATCACGACGTCCCTCAACTTCTGAGACGAGGGCGCGATGAACGCTACCAATTGCTGATTGGTTAACCGCTAGCGAAATCTTCTGCTGGTGCTCATGTAAGCGCGTGTAGCGCTCCCCAACAATTTCCTCTGCCACTTGATTAGGCATGGCACCTGCCGGAGTGCCTGGGCGGATTGAGTATTTGTAGGTATATGCCGCAGCAAACTTTGCTTGAGTTGTCAGATCGAGAGTTGCTTGGAAGTCTTCTTCAGTCTCCCCTGGAAATCCAACGATAATGTCTGTTGTAATCATCGCTTCTGGCATTGCAGCTCGCACTCGTTCAAGAATCCCTAAGTACTTATCGGTGCGATATGAACGTCGCATGCTCTGCAGAATTGAATCTGATCCAGATTGAAGTGGCATATGAAGATGTGGCATGACATTGGCTGTCTGCGCCATCACCTCAATAACATCATCTGTGAAATCACGTGGATGCGGCGACATAAAGCGGACTCGCTCCAAGCCTTCGATCTTGCCTGCCTCGCGCAATAGATTGGCAAAGGCGCCTCTATCTCCGAACTCAACGCCGTAAGCATTGACGTTCTGGCCAAGGAGGGTAATTTCGATAACGCCTTGATCCACCAGCGTTCTCATCTCGGTCAAGATATCTGCAGGCTGGCGATCCTTTTCGACTCCACGCAAAGTTGGGACGATACAGAAAGTACAGGTGTTATTGCATCCCACTGAGATTGAAACCCAGGAAGTAAATGCTGAGAATCTGCGCGCTGGCAGCGTAGATGGAAAATGCTCGAGAGATTCGAGAATTTCTATCTGCGCTTCCTCTTCGATACGAGCGCGTTCTAGAAGAACCGGCAATGAGCCCACATTATGGGTTCCAAAGACAACATCCACATATGGGGCTTTCTTAAGAATAATTGATTGATCCTTCTGCGCCAGGCATCCACCCACTGCAATCTGCATACCTGGATTCTTCTTCTTGATTGGCGCTAAGAAACTTAAGTTTCCATAGAGCTTGTTATCTGAATT
>CAZSWE010000088.1:0-4068 GCA_964610715.1 uncultured Candidatus Planktophila sp. | reverse complement strand
GCGGAGACGAGGAGATTTGAACTCCTGAAGGCTTTAACACCTTACCTCGTTAGCAGTGAGGCGCACTCGACCGGGCTATGCGACGTCTCCAAGTGTGGGGCAAGTCTACCGCCCTAGCGACGGCGAATTCTCCGCACAATTCGCCAGATTATTAGGGCGAGCAAGAGAATGCCGACGCCCTCCCAGAATGAAATCGGCAATCGTGAGTGCGCATCGAGAGCTTCGCTGACGACTGAACCTTCGGCGGTAATGCGCAATTGCGAAACGACTCCAGCATGGTCGCTTCCGTAAGGTGGCGCTTGCCCGATGATCTTTGAAGTCAGAACATCAATTCCATTCTTTACAAAGATGTAGTCAAGGCGATCGGTAAAGCCAAAGTCATTTCCCATCTCTTTCGCTGCAGCTCTCCGTGCGGGATCTGCGCCAGAAAGCAACGCGTTCATTCCCCAAGTGAAAGTTGCTGGATCGCTGGCATCAGGGCCGGCATCTGTGAAGTTAGCTTCGCGCATCACTTTATATGCGTTGCAGAGCGAAGATTCCGTTGGGCATTTCTCACTGGCTTCTGGTTGCTCTCCTGGGTTGGCAAAACCCTTTGCACGAGGATCGCGTGGATCAGAGTTGAAATCACCAATGACAACAATGGGAGATTTAGTATTTGTTAAATCAGCAACTAACTGCCGTGCTTGATCAGCAGCCTTCGGCACTTTATTGCCGTCCCACAGAGATTCAAGGTGGGTACTGACAAAGCGAACGTTGCTTCCTTGCATCGTAATATCTGCCCAGGTGTAGCCACGATAGATTTCCATAATCGTCGGAACGACTTTATAGACAGAGTCGTACTCTGAATTGCCCACTTGATTGACATACTGCTTGAGCTCTTTCTTAATCAGAAGAGCATCGCCGATTTGAAATCCGCATGCGGCAGAGTCTTGGCCGAAGAGTGGTTGGAAGGTCTTGGCATCGGTAACTTTGGTAAGAAATGGAATTGGTCCTATTGAATAACCAGGGTTGAAAGCCTGTTCTCCATCTTTTTCGGCGATGACATAGGTGCCACCAAGTGCTTCCAATAGCTCTGTTGTGAAGTTATAGATCTCAGTTTTTGCACTCCAGGGCTTTGCTTTGCAGTACCAAATAGTGGCTTCTTGCAGCCCAATTACATCGGGTGATTCATCAGTAATTTCTTTGGCAAGAATCGCTTTACGTTCTGCAAAGTTAGTTTGTTGTACTTGCTCCCACATAAATTGAGCAGCAGCGGGAAGATTTGGGATCAGTTCAAGGGCCACACCAACATCGGCGCCCAAGTAAATGTTTCGGGACATGACGGTAAATGACTCTTCATCCGCATGGGCGGGCGCAATTGGCGCGGCTAGCAGGATGGCCGAGAGCAGCAGCGCTACTTTTTTCATAGCTGCGTATCGATTGGCTGGATAAATTCTAAATTGGCTCTCACGCTTTTAGTTTACTCACGCTACTATTCCGAAATGAGCGCTGCGCAGATAAAAGTCGAAATCTTTGATGAACGCCAATGCATCTTGGGCGAGGGTCCTGTTTCCACCGGTCCCACCCATTCAGAGGTGCAATGGGTAGATATCGAGGGAATGAAAGTTCTCTCTCGCAATCTAGAGACAGGCCACGCAAGCGAATATTCAGTCTCTGAGCACATCGGCTTCGTTATTCCAACAGAATCTGGAAAAGATTTATTAGGAACTGTCAGTGGACCGGTGTTATATGACGGAAAAGATTTCACGCCATTTGTCACTCGTAGCGAGCCAGATGCCATTCCGATGCGATGGAACGATGCCAAGGTAGATCCTGCAGGAGATTTATGGCTTGGATCAATGTCTTATACGGAAGATGGTGGCCATGGCGCTCTCTATCGCTTGAAGGGTGCGAGCAAAGAGCTTAAGAAGTTTGTTCCAGGAACAAGTATTAGCAATGGACTGGCATGGAGCGCAGATCGTAAAACTTTCTTCTATATCGATACTCTAAATTTTGGAGTAGACGCCTTCGACTATTCATCTGAGGGAATTACTAATCGTCGATTAATTGCACCATTTAGCCAAGACCTGGGATATCCAGATGGCATGTGTATCGACACTGAAGATGGTCTCTGGATCGCCTTTTATAACGGCGCTGCTATTCGTAGATTCGATACTCGCAACAACTTTGCGATGACCCATGAAATCAAAGTTCCGGCTACTCGCACCACATCATGTGCATTTGCTGGCAAGAATCTTGATCAATTAATCATCACCAGCGCTGAGCGAAATAACCCAACCAGTACTGCCAATGATGGACAGACCTTTATCTGCGAACCAGGCTTTACAGGGACAGCAACAACGCTATTTGCTGGCGCTTAATGTGATTCGCGTGGAGTCTTAGAACCGCTAGCTCCACGTAAGAAATCAAGATCTGCGCCTAAGTGTGATTGTTCTACATGGTCGATATAAAGACGTTCCCAACCACGTTCTGAATCTGCCAACGCTGCGACCATAGCCGGTGACGGCGCACGAGCTGCAAGTTCTGCATCAGATATCTTCACATTAAGAGTGCGCGCTGGAACATTGAGTTCGATGACATCGCCATTCTGCAATTTAGAGAGCGGTCCACCGACGGCGCCTTCAGGAGATACATGGAGAACAACGGTTCCAAAAGCTGTTCCACTCATTCGTCCATCACAGATACGAACTAGGTCAACTATTCCTTTTTCAAGTAGCTTCTTAGGAAGCGCCATATTAGAAACTTCTGGCATTCCTGGATAGCCCTTAGGTCCGCATCCGCGTAGAACAAGAACGCTATTTTCATCAACATCTAAGTTTGGATCATCAATGCGCGCATGAAAATCTTCAATACTTTCAAAGATCACTGCTTTGCCTGTATGCACCAAGAGCTCTTTGCTGGCAGCTGCTGGCTTAATGACTGCGCCATCTGGTGCAATATTTCCGCGCAAAACTGCAATGCCCGCTTCAGGTTGCAATGGAGCGTCGTACTTCTTAATAACAATTTCATCAAAGATTTCAGCGTTTTGAATCGAATCTACATATGGCTTTCCGGTCACAGTAATCGCCGTGCGATCTAGGTGTCTTTCCACTTCTTTCATCACCGCTGTGAGCCCACCTGCACGGAAGAGATCTTCCATAAGGAATTCTCCAGCTGGCTGCAGATTAACTAGAAGTGGAATACGTGAACCGATTCGGTCAAAGTCATCAAGAGTGAGATCTACGCCAAGACGGCCAGCCATAGCAAGAAGATGCACAACCGCATTGGTGGAACCACCAATTGCACCCAATGCAACGATGGCATTGTGAAATGCACCCTTAGTCATGATGTCACTTGGTTTGAGATTTTCTTCAACCATTTGAACGATGCGAACACCTGACTCGTGGGCTCCTTGAAGCAGGCGGCTATCAGGAGCAGGTACTCCAGCAAGGCCCGGCAAGCTCATGCCAAGTAGCTCTGCCATGCTGCTCATCGTTGATGCAGTTCCCATAGTGTTGCAATGGCCCTTGCTGCGGATCATTGATTTCTCTGAGTTATAGAAATCTTCTTGCGACATCTTGCCGGCGCGTACTTCTTCGCTAAATTTCCAGACGCCGGTACCGCAACCAAGAAGTTTTCCCTTGAAGGTTCCGTTAAGCATCGGTCCACCAGAGATAACTATTGCTGGAAGATCTACCGATGATGCTCCCATGAGAAGCGCTGGAATTGTTTTATCGCATCCGCCAAGTAAGACAACGCCATCAACTGGATTGGCGCGAATCATCTCTTCTGCAGCCATCGCCACCATATTGCGCCATAACATCGCAGTAGGGCGAACATTCGATTCACCGAGTGAAACCATTGGCAGGTTGTAAGGGACTCCGCCGGCTTCCCAGATTCCATTCTTTACGCTCTGCGCAACTTCATTGAGATGCATATTGCATGGCGCTAAATCTGAGGCGGTATTAAGAATTGCAATCTGCGGACGCTTTCCAGTGAGCGTTGAGTCGGGATTACCACGACGCATCCAAGCTCGGTGAAGGTATGAATCCTTGGTGTTGCCTCCGAACCAATCTGCGCTGCGCATTT
>CAZSWE010000087.1:0-4194 GCA_964610715.1 uncultured Candidatus Planktophila sp. | reverse complement strand
TCGTAGAGAGCTGTGCCATCGAAATTAGCTAGCGCCCATTCATCTTTTGGAAAGTGAGCTGGCACCCAATCAAGGATGACGCCGATACCTGCTTGGTGAAGTGCATCTACCAGGAATCTAAATTCATCAGGAGATCCAAAGCGTGAAGTTGGTGCAAAGAATGATGTGACTTGATATCCCCAAGATGGTGAATATGGATGTTCGGTAATCGGTAGGAATTCAACATGTGTGAAGTTCTGCTCTTTCACATACGCGACCAACTCTTGCGCCATCTGAATATAAGAAAGCCCTGGTCGCCAAGAACCGGCGTGGACTTCATAGACAGAAACTGGTGAGCGCCATGGTTGATACTGCGTGCGCTTGTTCATCCAATCGGTATCACTCCAGGTGTAGCTGCTTTCAGTAACAACGGATGCGGTACGTGGTGGATGTTCTGTTGCACGTGCCATCGGATCTGCGTGATCTACCCATGTACCACTGCTAGTGCAGATAGCAAACTTGTAGCAAGTATTTGGTCCAACATCAGCGATAAAAATTTCCCAGATTCCAGTAGACCCAGCGCGCACCATGGGATGGGTATTGCGATCCCAGAAATTATGATCACCAACGAGGCTGACTGCTTGAGCATTAGGAGCCCACACTGAGAATGCGGTGCCGATAAGCGTGCCATCACTTTCGCGCTTTACATGTGCACCCAGAACTTCCCAGAGTCTTTCATGTCGTCCTTCAGAGATGAGATGAAAATCGAATTCGCCTAGAGTTGAATAAGGATTGAGATAACTACCATGGCCAATAAAGGCGTTTTCTTCGCTGGGCTTTGCGCCGCCGAAGAGGCGGGAGAAGAAAGACATGCGCAATCTTAAAGCTTTACTTGCGCAATGTGAACAACTTTTCCAGACAACCTTGTTGGATCAAGGCGCACATAGGTGTGTGCAGACCAGTCATATTTAGCGCCATCAATCAAATCCGTTACCGCAAAGTTATCTATTTGCAGTCCTAGTTCTGCCATATTCCAGTGCACGACAGTTTCTTGTGCAAAGGTTGGGTCAAGATTGATGACAACCAAAATTAAGTTATCTCCTTCGCGCTTGGAATAAGCGAGGATGGCATCGTTATCAGTTACATGAAAACGTAAGTTGCGAAGGCGCTGTAGCGCAACATTCTTCTTGCGAATGGCATTGAGTTGAGTAATAAATGGAGCCAAGGTTAACTTTTTCTTGGTTGCACCTTCCCAATCGCGCACCTTGATCTCATACTTTTCAGAGTCGATATATTCCTCACCGCCCTCTTTAAAGCGGCGGTGTTCATAGAGTTCATAGCCTGCATACATTCCCCATGAAGGGCTTAACGTGGCGGCGAGTGCTGCGCGAATGGCAAAGATGGCAGGATTTCCAGATTGCAGATGGAAAGGCAAGATATCTGGAGTATTAACCCAGAAGTTAGGTCTAAAGAAGGCGCTGGTCTGCTGCGAAACTTCAGTGGCATATTCAGTTAACTCTTGCTTGCTAGTGCGCCAGGTGAAATATGTATATGACTGATGAAATCCAGCTTTACCAAGCGCATGCATCATCGCAGGCTTAGTGAAGGCTTCAGCTAAAAAGATGACATCTGGATGCTCAAGGCGAATGGTCTTCATGACATCAGCCCAGAAATGCACTGGCTTGGTGTGTGGATTATCTACACGGAAGATTGAGATTCCTTTAGAGATCCAGAAGCGCAGGATGCGAAGTGACTCTTTCAGGATTGCGTCGTAGTCGTTATCAAAGTTAATGGGATAGATATCTTGATATTTCTTAGGTGGATTCTCAGCGTATGCAATCGAGCCATCTGCACGAGTTGTGAAGAATTCAGGGTGCTCTTTCACCCAAGGATGATCAGGGGATGCTTGTAGCGCAAAGTCCATCGCTACTTCAAGACCGTTCTTCTTTGCGCTCTTCACGAAGCTTTCAAAGTCAGCGAGGGTTCCCAGCTCTGGATTGATCGCATCGTGGCCACCTTCCTTATTTCCAATCGCCCAAGGAACTCCGGGATCGGTCGCAGATGGCGTCAGGGTGTTGTTCTTACCTTTGCGAAAATTTGTACCTATCGGATGCACGGGAGGCAGATACAAGATATCGAAGCCCATTGCTGCCACTGCAGGTAGACGAAGCTCTGCTGTCTTAAAGGTTCCAGAAATTACCGTTCCATCTGCGCCAACTTTTGCACCTTCGCTACGTGGGAAGAACTCATACCAAGCGCCAACCAGCGCTCGTTCATGATCTGCACGGATAGGAAAGTGGTCTGTTGATGTAACAAGTCTGCGTAGGGGGTTGGCCGCGAAGTATGAGCGGATGACTTCTGTTGAAGTCTGCGAGAAACGATTCATGGCAGAGAGCGTTGAATCACCGAGAGCTTTGATGGCAGGTGCAAGCAGAGCCTTAGCGGAAGGATCTTGGCTTAACTTCTCTTCAAATATCTTTTTTCCCATTGCACACATGAGTTCAGCGTCGATATCGGCTGGAATCTTAATCTCGGCATCATGTAACCAGGTAGCAAAGGGATGATCGTAAGAATCGATTGTGAAGGTGAAATCTCCTCGTGCAGGGATAGTTACCGCGCCTTCATAAACATCCCCGCCGCGCCATTTCTCATGCATAACGGCCCGGGCAATCTCTTTTTTACCGCTGTCATAAAGAACTACATCGGCGCCAAGAGCGTCATGGCCTTCACGGAATATGGTTGCACTTACTGGAATTACTTCACCGGCGATTGCCTTTACAGGAACGAAATCTCCCCCGAAGAAAACTACAGGGGAGATGTCGGTGACGGGAATTCGATTAATCAACCTGAACCTTCGGTATTTCCAGCATCTGCTGAACGTACATCGAAAATACGGTACTTATCAATAGCTTCTTGAACCACTGCTTCCTTCACTTCGCCAGCCTTTGCTAGCTCGGCCAATGTTGCGACAACGATTGATTCAGCATCAACCTTGAAGTGGCGGCGAAGTGCCCCACGGGTATCTGAAAGTCCAAATCCATCAGTACCTAATGAGTGGAATTGATTTGGAACCCATGGAGAGATTTGATCTTGAACTGCGCGCATAAAGTCAGAGACAGCGATGACTGGACCTTCTGTGCCCTTGAGTTTGTCGTAAACGTACGCCGTCTTCTTATCTTTTGGATTGAGCATGTTGTGGCGATCAACAGCAAGACCATCACGACGAAGTTCATTCCATGAAGTCACAGACCAGACAGCAGCTGCTACGCCCCAATCTTCTGCCAGCAACTTCTGCGCCTTAACGGCCCAATTAACTCCAACGCCAGATGCCAAGATCTGCGCATTCTTCTTACGCTGCTTGGCAGCAGGTGAGTAGAGATAAATTCCCTTGAGCAGACCATCTAGATCTAAGTTCTCTGGTTCTGCTGGCTGAACATATGGCTCGTTGTAAATGGTGAGGTAGTAGAAGATGTTCTCGCTATTTTCTCCGTACATACGACGCAGACCATCTTTAAAGATATGACCTACTTCGTAAGCAAAGGCTGGGTCATAGGCAACAACAGCAGGGTTGGTGGCTGCCAACAAATGCGAATGGCCATCTTCATGTTGCAGACCTTCACCATTAAGAGTTGTGCGACCAGCGGTTGCTCCCATAACGAAGCCGCGGACCAATTGGTCAGCTGCCGCCCAGAATGCATCACCAGTGCGTTGGAAGCCGAACATTGAGTAGAAAATGTAGATAGGAATCATCGGTTCATCATGTGTTGAGTATGACGAGCCCACTGCCGTAAAGGATGCGACGGATCCTGCTTCGTTGATACCTTCGTGAAGAATGACACCTGATGTTGATTCCTTGTAGGACAACATAAGTTCACGGTCTACGGCAAGGTATTGCTGACCATGTGGTGAGTAAATCTTTAGCGTTGGGAAGAGTGAATCCATACCGAATGTACGTGCCTCATCAGGAATGATTGGTACTAAACGGTGGCCCAGTCCTGGATCCTTCACTAAATCCTTAAGCATTCGAACGAAAGCCATTGTTGTGGCAACTTCCTGAGTACCCGATCCACGACGTACTGATTCATATGCATCATCTGCCGGCTGAGCCAATGGACGCGAAATTGGGCGACGTCGAGGAATGGTTCCGCCGAGTTCACGGCGACGGTCTTCGAGGTATTTCATTTCAGGTGAATCTGGCGCTGGCTTGAAGTAAGC
>CAZSWE010000086.1:0-4223 GCA_964610715.1 uncultured Candidatus Planktophila sp. | reverse complement strand
CCGCGACCTCCGCCGTGACAGGGCGGCGCGCTAACCAACTGCGCTACCGGGCCTTGATAAATCAAAGCCGTTCTTCTTATTACCTCTTGCTACTGCTTATTACCTCTTGTGCCCCCAACGGGATTCGAACCCGTGTTACCGCCGTGAAAGGGCGATGTCCTAGGCCCCTAGACGATGGGGACGTTTGAGGCTCGCAAATCGTACCCGCTTAGGCGGGCACAACCAAACTCGATTGATTTCTCGAGAAATAGGCGCTTTTTTTAGAGGAGAGCCCACTGGACTGTGATTGAAACAGTCACATCTTGCTGGCCTAAATCAACAACTGTTGCATCAGATTCAGCTTTCGCTGAAGCAAATACTGGTGCAATCGAATTAGGCGCTGACTCTTCAACAAGATAGTTGATCTTGCCAAGTTTTACTCCAAGCAACTTTGCATAAGAAGTCGCACGCGCTTTGGCGTTCTTGACTGCAACACCGCGCGCTGCCTCAGATGACTTAGTTGAATCTAAGACAAAGGGAGATACGCCATTGATCTGTGCGCTATCACCAGCAGCTTCAACGATGGAATCGACAACAGCTCCAGCAGTTGTCGCTGCGCGGACTGTGATTGTGAATCCTTGTGATGCGCGATATCCAACAAGAGTTGATCCACCATCATTTGAGTATCTGTACTCAGGAAAGACTGAGATGTTCTGGGTAGCAATATCTTTGTTATTAATCTTTGCGCTCTTAAGCGCTGCGCGAATGCTCGCTGAACTCTTTGAGGTCACTGCCAGCGCTTCTTTGCTTGTGGCGGCAATATTGGTCGCGGTTGCGTTTATACGTACTGCATCAGGCGTTACTTGAACGGTGCCTTGCGCCTTAACGGTTATATATCGATTAGCAGCAGCCTGTGATGCAGGTGCGACAAGAGCGATGGTTGCAAGGGATAGGGCAGCGATGATGGAGATACGTTTTTTCATAGAACTATTATCTCTTATTACCTGTGTGCGAGGTGATAAATCTCTGTGTGATCTCGGAGCATTCGCTCTAGTGAAAAGAGTTCAGAGGCGCGTTTCTTTCCAGCGCCACCAAGTTGAATTCGCAAGTTTTCATCGGTAGCAAGTGCGCTAAGGGCGCTAGCCATAGCCCCTGGAGCTGGCGATGTAAGAAAACCGGTGACATCGTTTTCAACGATATCTGAAATGGATCCAACTTTTGGAGCAATAATCGGTAAACCTGCCTGCGCTGCTTGAATCAAGGTAAGAGGAATTCCTTCGTTATCGCTCGTTAAGATTGCGATATCGCTAGCTGCAAAGAGTTCATCAATATCTTTACGCCATCCTAAGAAAGTCACCGGCAACTGTTCTGCCTTTGCACGTCTTTGTGACTCTGCAAAGAGCTCACCTTCTCCTGCAACAAGAAATTCAATAGCAACACCACGTGCCTGCATGGCAGATGCGATATCAAGGAGGCGATCAGGTCTTTTAATCTGGGTAAGGCGGCCTACAAAGGTGCAATAAATCTTTGCCGCATCTAGCCCAAGCTTCTGGCGCAGCTCTGCCTTGCCTGCTGTGTGTGGGGTAGGAAGACCAGGAAAGAAGACCTTGTATTGTGCTGGCGAACCAATACCCGCACTTAACAAATCTTGCTTTACCTCATTGCCGATTGCCACCAAGAAATGTGTGCGCTTAGCTAAGAACTTTTCGATAGCAATTACTAGCGATGTCTTCCAGCCTGAAAAGTAGCCGTGTAATAAGTGGCCGTGAAAGGTGTGAATGCGGGTTGCACCGCGCCCGGCGATGATGGATGCCAAACGTCCCAGCACTCCTGCTTTAGCGGTGTGAGTATGGATGACATCTGGCTTAAAAGTTTTGATTGTCTTGATTAGTCCGAAGAATGCTTTTAAATCTGCGAGCGGAGAAACTGATCTGCCAAGGCCCGCAATACGAGTCGCTGAAATATCGGTAGCAACTTCATCCAGGTAATCGGCTTCAGTTTCATCGCAATATCCGGTAATTAGTACCTGTTCGAATTGGCCTTTATCCAGACCGCGCATTAACTCGGCAACAATTACGGCAGGGCCACCCACATTCATGCGGGCGATGATCTGCATAACTTTGATGCGCTCAGCCATGTGGTTATCTTCTCGCAAAAAGGCTGGATAATTGAACTTATGAGCCAGCTAAATAACGCTGCCGGGCAATTTATCTCCCATTGCACAGCAGATGCCATGGTTGCGGCTGCCGAAAAATTGAAATCTGGTTCTCTCGTAGCTTTTCCAACTGAGACTGTCTACGGCTTAGGAGCAGATGCCACCAACGCTGCTGCGGTAGCCCGCATCTATTTAGTCAAAGGAAGACCAGCTGATCATCCCTTGATTGTGCATATTTCTTCGATGCGGGGGATAGCTGATTGGGCTGGCGATATTCCTGATTATGCAATCGCGTTAGCTCGGGCTTATTGGCCGGGACCAATGACGCTGATTTTTAAACGTAGTGAACTCGCTGAAGATTTTGTTACGGGTGGCCAAGACACCGTGGGCTTGCGCGTTCCTGATCATGCGATTGCACAAGCTCTGCTTAAAGCATTTGAAAGTAACGGCGGCAAAGGTATTGCAGCGCCAAGCGCCAATCGCTTCGGCCATGTGTCACCCACAACCGCGCAGGCAGTCAGTGAAGAGCTGAGCGCTTATCTGGCCGCAGATGATGTTGTGCTTGATGGTGGGCCATCGCTAGTGGGAGTTGAGTCAACGATTATTGATTGCACCTCTGATTTGCCACGGATTCTGCGCCCAGGTGCGATTACTGAAGAGATGATTGCAACAGCTACTGGTTCTGCACTTTCACAAGATGGAAACGAAATCAGAGTGAGTGGATCACTTGAGAACCACTATGCACCTGAAGCAAAGGTAGTTCTCGATATCTCACCGCAGCCAGGTGATGGATTTATCGCACTTGCCGCAACGCAAACACCAGCTGGTGTCATCCGACTTGCAGCTCCGCTGACTCACGAAGAATTTGCGCGAATCTTGTATTCATCTCTTCGTAGCGCTGACCAACAAAAATTAGCCAGAGTTGTTGTCCATCAACCACTTGGCGACGATATTGCCGTTGCAATCCGTGACAGATTGCTCCGTGCCAGCCATGGTCGCTGATTTAGGTATGGTCTATTTCAAGTAATTGAGATTAAACTGCAGACCATGAAGCCAATTGTGCAAGTCTCGCTCGATCTGACTGATATCAAGGAAGCGATGGAGATGGCACACACCGCAGTGCGTGCTGGCGTTGATTGGCTTGAAGCCGGTACTCCACTCATTCTTGCTGAAGGGCTACACGGCGTAAAAGCGTTACGTGCAGAGTTTCCAAACCACCCCATTGTTGCTGATTTAAAGACGATGGATGGTGGTTATCTCGAAGCAGAGATGATGGCTAAAGCAGGTGCGACTCATGTAGTTGTTATGGCTAGATCACATCCTGAAACCATTAAGTGTGTTGTGCAGGCTGGTAAAGATTTTGGCGCAAAGGTAATGGGGGATAACTTAGGTTGCCCCGATATGGTGCAAGGTGCGCGCGAACTTGAAGAACTTGGCTGTGACATGGTGATTCATCACATCGGTTATGACGAGCGCCGCGGCATTGCAGCAGCCGGTCATCGGATGCCAAATCCACTTGATCAGCTAAGAGAAGTTGTCGATGCTGTTTCGATACCAGTGCAAGCAGTAGGTGGCTTATCACTTGAGCAAGCAATTGCCTGTCCTTCATATGGCGCACCACTTGTAGTAATTGGCGCACCACTTGCAATCGATGCTGATTCTTTTAGCCGCGGTGCCGGCAATGTGGAAGAAGTTCTACGCAAGATCTGCGAAGCTGTTCATGGCTTTGGCGATGTCGCAGTGAAGAACGAGAGATAGTTATGAAATCACTGGCTGTTGTAAATTTCTCATCTAAACCACATTCAGTTGAAGTACGCGAAGTTGAACGTCCCATTGCAGGTCCAGAAGATGTGATTCTTAAGGTCGAAGCAGCCTCTGTATGTGGCTCTGATTTGCACCAATGGGAAGGCACCAACTCTTGGCCAGTTAACTACCCTGTGATTTTGGGACATGAGTTTGCTGGAGTTATCGATGAAGTAGGCGAACGTGTTACCAGTTGGAAAGTAGGCGATCGCGTAGTTTCTGAAACAGCGGCTGAAGTAAATATGCATGGTGTGATGTCGCGCCAAGGACTTTATAACTTAGATCC
>CAZSWE010000085.1:0-4275 GCA_964610715.1 uncultured Candidatus Planktophila sp. | reverse complement strand
TCTGCGGTAGCCAGCTCTTGATCTCTTGTGTATCAACTTCTTTCATTCCACCTACAGATGCTGGATCAAAGTAGATTGTTAAGCCGGCTGCTTTAATCTTGGCGATCATCTCCTTGATGCCTTCGCGTGAGAGTGGATCAAGTGGTGAATACCCAGAGATATAGACTGCGTTAAATCCATCTAACTCGGGTAAGTCGCTAAGTTTTAAGCCTGAGTTTGCACCGTTATCCGGAAACATCGTGCGCTCTCCGGTTGGATCAACTAGTACAACGACAACTCCAGAATGGCCATTATCAACAACTAAGTTATGGTGGCGAACGCCTAGCGCATCGAATTCATTGACGAGGGCAGCACCGGCAGAATCATTTCCGACATGTCCCACAATGGTGGCGCGAGCATCGGTGCGGGTAAGCCAGGCAGCAACATTGCCAGCTGCTCCACCGCCATGTGTTGAAATCTGAGCAGGGGTATCGCTGCCATAGTTAATCTCTGATGGCATCACAGCAATCTTGGTGACGACATCGAGCATCACATCACCGATGCATAAAACCTTGGCGCTCATGCGCGGTGAACCGCGACGGCGATATCGGCGGCAAGAGCTGAATTAGATTTAATGATCTCGATATTTACCTGAAGCGATTCACCACCGGATGCGGTATGGAAATGCTCTAGTAAGAATGGAGTTACCGCCTTGCCGACGATTCCATTCTTGGCAGCTCCTGCCAGACCGCTCTTGAGAATTGCATCATGACGTGTTCTATCCATCTCTTTAGCGACAGGGTTAGCGACAATCAGCGCATGCGCATCTGTCTTAAGTCCACCTCTCGCCTTGATGATGGCAGCGATATCACTGGCTGAGTTGACCTGATGTTCGAT
Organism: uncultured Candidatus Planktophila sp.; assembly: GCA_964610715.1. GTDB lineage: Bacteria > Actinomycetota > Actinomycetes > Nanopelagicales > Nanopelagicaceae > Planktophila. The sequence goes on along the minus strand of CAZSWE010000085.1, from coordinate 3,399 downwards.
TGAATAGCCCGAATCGGTCAGATAGAAACCAGGAAAGTGGGTGGTCTTATAACCAACAACTCCGATGGCAAGAGTCTCTAAACGTTCTAGCGTTGCGGCGACATCGAGTATTGATTTAACGCCTGCGCAGACAACGGTGATATCTAAATTGGCTAGTGCTGTGAGGTCTGCAGATTCATCAAATGATTCATTGGCGCCACGATGAACGCCACCCAACCCACCTGTTGCAAAGGTATGAATACCGGCTAAGACAGCTAGGTGCGCAGTTGCTGCAACAGTTGTTGCCGCGCTCTTTCCGGTGGCAGCAATAATCGCTAAGTCGCGACTAGAGGCTTTGGCAATGTCATCGCGATTGGCAATCTCAACGAGTTGATCATCGGTGAGGCCAATCAGAACTTTTCCATCAAGAATTGCAATCGTTGCAGGCGTTGCACCATGTGCTCGCACAATATCTTCGACTTCGCGCGCAACCTGAAGATTTGATGGACGGGGCAGACCATGGCTGATGATTGTTGATTCCAGGGCTACGACAGGTTTACCAGCAGCTAGCGCACTAGCAACTTCAGGGGATGCAGTAAAAGCAAGCGAATTCATAGCGGCAACAATACTCGTGAGAGGATACCGCTGTGCACTTGTCGCAGATTCTGCCCTCGGTATTTGCAAGTATTGGATTATCTTCGGCGCAGGATTTTCTGGGATGTGGCGAAAGTCCCAGCGGTCGTGAAGTCCTCTTTCTTATTGACGGTTTAGGTGCGGATGCAATTAAGTCCTACCGAGATCAGATTCCAGTACTTGCTGCTGCAATTGATAAAGGCGTAGTCAGAACATCATTTCCAACAACAACTGCAACTAGTTTGGCAACGCTCACAACTGGTGCGATGCCTGGAGCCCACGGAATGTTGGGTTACACAGTGCGTGTGCCACGAAGTGGGGGACGAGTTCTCAACACACTGAAGTGGGATGAGCGAGTAGACCCACAAGTCTGGCAGCCAATTCCAACTCTCTTTGAACAAGCGATGGCCGCCGGAATCTCAACTACTCATGTGGCGGCGAAGAGATATGAAGGCTCTGGATTTACTCGCGCTGTATTTCGTGGCGCCAATTACAAGGGTGCCAATATCGTCTCTGATTTAGTTGAAGAGACGGTGCGTGCGCTCAGCGCCAGCCCATCTTTTGTCTATCTCTACGTCAACGATTTAGATTCAGCAGGACACTCGGATGGAGTGGGTTCTGATAAATGGTTAGCGGCGCTGCGCGGAGTCGATCAACTGATGGCTGAGTTGATACAGAAAGTGCCAGCTGGCACGCGTATCTGGATTACAGCAGATCACGGAATGATCAATGTGCAAGAAAAAGTTGTTCTCGGCCGCGATAACTCACTACTCACGGATATTGCAACGATTGCGGGCGAGCCACGTATGCGCCATCTCTATCTCACAACAGAATCAGAGAACGCAGCGCTAGAAGTCATTGAGCGCTGGAAGAGCGAACTCGGTCAGCAGGTCTCGCTCTTTACCCGCCAGAGCGCAATTGCGGCGGGCTTATTTGGAAGTGAGGTAAGCCTCGATGCGGCAGATCGCATGGGCGATGTGATTGCAATTGCGCAAGGCAACCTTGTATTACTTGATCCAGAGCGCGCCGATAAAGAGGGCGAGATGGTGGGACATCACGGTGGAGATAGTGAGATTGAAAGTTCAGTACCGCTTCTTTTATTACAGCGATAAGTAATTAGTTAGATTCTTCATCCCCGGCAGGTTCTTCAGTTTTCTTACCGAACATAATTTCATCCCATGAAGGAACCTTTGCGCGCGCTGTGATTCCATCTTGCGAGTCAGCAACTGAAGGAGTTTCGCGAATGACAGCAAGACGTGGTGTCTCTGGCCTTTCTTCTACCGGCTCAAAGAGATCTGCAATGCGTGGAATCTCGCGTACTGGTTCTTCCATACGAGATGGATGGTTTGGCTCCGAGTGAATCATCGCCGTAGCAGCTGGACGTGCAGCAAGCTCTTCATCTAATAACCATGCGCCGTTGTCATCACTTGCTTCGAGTGCACGACGTGCCATATCAAAGCTCCAGGTTGCAACACCTGATCCATCGCGGTTAGGGAAATGGAGTTCGATGTGCCAGATGCCATCTGGAAGTCGCCAGGTGTTCCAAGAAATCTGATCGGTATCTACTCCGCGTGGAGCGAGCTTGGCAAGAACTACATCGCTAAATGTGAGATCGCTGCGATAAGCATCTTTGCGCATCACTAGTTCGCGGGCACGATCCAATATGTATTCACGCTCTTGCATGATGGGTCCAGAGAATCGCTCTACCTTTTCAACGGTTATCTGTCCTTCACGGGCGACTTGTTCAAAACTTTCACCAGCGCGCAGACGACGCTGAATCTCTTTTACCGACATCGTTTCAGTGGCATCACTTGCTGGCACTGAGGTAAGTCGTGGTTGATTTACTGTTGCGCGCAAAGTGTCGCTGATGCGCACGGAGTAGTTATTTCCTTCAGTATCAACGAGCGCAAGATGGTTGCCATCTTCGGTCTTACCGGTCAGACGGAGTTCGCTCATAGGGGTGAGAATAACTGATGAGGCGGTGATTTTTCGAGAGGAAGACCCTCTAGACTTCATATATGTACGCCGAACTGCTCGAATTAGCGCGAAAAGTTGGCCTCGATGCCGGCGCCCTCTTGATGGAACGCCCACCCGCATTTGAAATTGAATCAAAATCCACCGCCATCGATATTGCGACGCAGATGGATAAGAAAGCTGAAAAATTCATTGTCGAATCACTTCTAGCCGCACGACCTGATGATGGAATCATCGGCGAAGAAGGTTCGGCGGTAGAGAGTAAATCTGGAATTACCTGGGTCATTGATCCACTCGATGGCACCGTCAATTATTTTTATGGCCTACCTGGCTGGAATGTTTCGATTGCAGCAAAAGATAAAGATGGCTCCATTGTGGGCGTAGTCACCGCCCCCACCATTAACTCCACCTGGTGGGCAACGCGTGGTGGTGGCGCCTTCTACAACGGCCACCAGATTCACTGCAACGATCCAATTGCATTAGATCGTTCGCTGATTGCAACAGGCTTTCAATACGATGTTTCTCATCGCATCTCTCAATTAGAAGATTTCTCAAAGCTCGTTCCGATAGTTCGCGATCTCCGCCGCAATGGCGCCGCAGCTGTTGACTTGTGTCATGTCGCAATGGGCGCACTCGATGGCTATTACGAAGCAGGGCTGAAGGAATGGGATTGGGCAGCAGGGGCGCTGGTGGCAACTGAGGCGGGCGCCACCTTTAAGCACTACGGCCAAGGCCCGATGCGAATCTCAATGGCGGCCGGCCCTTCGCTCCATAGCCAACTCGAGGCTCACCTCGGATTTCTCGCGTAACTCT
>CAZSWE010000084.1:0-4285 GCA_964610715.1 uncultured Candidatus Planktophila sp. | reverse complement strand
GACCAGGTATGCGCGAGATGTTGATGATTACAGGTGCTATCAAGGGCGCAGGTCTCGGGAAGAAGACACTTCTTCTCACCGATGGTCGCTTCTCTGGAGGTTCAACCGGTCTCTGTGTTGGACATATTTCACCTGAAGCTGTCGATGGTGGACCGATTGCATTCATTAAGGATGGCGATCGCATCCGTATCGATGTAAAGAATCGAACACTTGATCTGCTTGTTGACCCGGCCGAACTGGAAGCTCGTAAAGTGGGATGGAAGCCGATCCCACATAAGTTCACTCGGGGAGTACTTGCCAAGTTTTCCAAGGGGGTCAGTTCAGCCTCTGAGGGCGCTGTCTGGAAGTAATCGGATTAACCATCCCATTTATTGAGACGTTCATCTCATCTCTTGACGCATAGCCCTGCGCATTGGAGAATAGCGCCATGCAATCAACACAATCTGTTTTGGCAGAGTCAGTAGTTTCAGTGGTGGTGATTCGATAGCGCGTGCCTTCATGTCACGCGCGCCCTCAGATATCTGAGGGTTTTTTCGTTTAGTAAAGAAATAGCAAGATAAGAGAAGAAAGGAGTAAGAAGATGGCCACACACGTTCCAACAGCGAACGGCACAGAAATGACAGGAGCTACTTCATTGGTGAAAAGCCTTGAAGCAGCTGGCGTAGAAGTGATGTTTGGACTTCCAGGTGGCGCAATTCTTCCTGCCTACGATCCGATCTTCGATTCAACTATTCGCCACATCTTGGTGCGCCACGAACAAGGCGCAGGACATGCCGCAACTGGTTATGCGCAAGTAACTGGCAAAGCTGGTGTCTGTATTGCAACTTCAGGACCAGGTGCAACAAACCTTGTAACGCCGCTGATGGATGCATCAATGGACTCTGTTCCACTTGTTGCCATCACTGGCCAAGTTCCATCTGCGGCAATCGGTACAGATGCATTTCAAGAGGCAGATATTCGCGGCATCACGATGCCATTTACTAAGCACAACTATCTAGTCACCGACCCTGCGCAGATCCCAGGCGTTATCGCTGAGGCTTTCCATATTGCAACAACCGGTCGACCTGGCCCAGTACTTGTTGACGTTGCCAAAGATGCGCTGCAGAAGATGACAACGTACAACTGGCCAACTTCAATTAACTTGGCAGGTTACAAGCCAAGAGTGAAGCCAGAAGCGCAAGCAATCACAGATGCTGCAGCGTTAATTGCACAATCTTCAAAGCCAGTCTTCTATGTTGGTGGCGGCGTCATTAAGGCAGATGCTCATAAAGAGCTTCGTCAATTAGTTGAACTTCTTGGCGCACCAGTTGTCACCACTTTGATGGCACGCGGTGCATTCCCAGATTCACATCCACTTCATATGGGTATGCCAGGCATGCATGGCACAGTTGCTGCAGTAACTGCGCTGCAAAAGGCTGATCTGCTTATTACTTTGGGCGCACGCTTTGATGACCGCGTTACCGGCAAACTTTCAACCTTTGCAGTCAACGCCAAGATTCTTCATGCAGATATCGACCCTGCTGAAATCGGCAAGAACCGCCATGCAGATGTTGCCGTTGTTGGCGATGTTCGCGAAACAATCACTGCGCTGATTCCAGCTCTGAAGGCAGCTCTTGCCAAGAGCCAGCCAGATCTTGCTCCATGGTTGCGCCAGATGAACTCACTTAAATCTACATATCCATTGGGCTATGACTTACCTGATGATGGCTCTCTTTCTCCTCAGCAAGTTATTCAACGCATCGGCCAGATTTCTGGAACTGACACAATCTTTACTGCGGGCGTTGGCCAACATCAGATGTGGGCTTCACAATTTATCTCTTACGAACATCCACGTACTTGGCTCAACTCAGGTGGAGCCGGAACTATGGGTTACGGAGTTCCTGCTGCGATGGGCGCAAAAGTTGGCGCACCGGATGCAACGGTTTGGGCTATCGATGGCGATGGTTGCTTCCAGATGACCAATCAAGAACTTGTTACCTGCGCCCTCAACAACATTCCTATCAAGGTCGCAATCATTAATAACGAATCTCTCGGCATGGTTCGCCAGTGGCAGACCTTGTTCTACGAAGGTCGTTACTCAAATACATCGCTGGATTCCAAGCGCGTACCAAACTTCCCAATGCTGGCAGAGTCCATGGGTTGCGTGGGCCTTGCCTGTGATAACCCAGCCGATCTTGATAAGACAATCGAAAAAGCGATGTCAATCAATGATCAACCAGTTGTTGTTGATTTCCGTGTTCACAAAGATGCCATGGTCTGGCCGATGGTTGCTGCCGGAACATCGAACGATGAAATCATGATCGCCCGCGCTACCGCGCCTGACTGGGATTCACAGGAGCTCTAATGACTACTGCGCCTCGCCGTCAACACACACTCGAAGTTTTAGTTGAGAACGCTCCTGGCGTTCTTGCACGCGTTGCGGGGCTCTTCTCGCGCCGCGCTTTCAATATTGATTCACTCAATGTTGGACCAACTGAAAACTCAAGCATTTCTAAGATGATCATCGTGGTGGGGGTTGAAGGACACTCACTCGAGCAGGTAATTGCCCAGCTCGATAAGTTGATCAGCGTCATCTCGATCAAAGAAATCTCGACCGATAAGACGCATGCAGTAAACGACACCCAACCTGACTACCAAAACTAAGTTCAACTACACAAAGGAGAAGTACCGTGGCAGCAACGATGTATCACGAAGAGGATGCAGATCTATCAATCATCCAGGGTCGCAAGGTTGCGATTATCGGTTACGGCTCACAGGGCCACGCACATGCGCTGAGCTTGCGTGATTCTGGCGTTGATGTTCGCGTTGGTCTTAAGGAAGGTTCACCATCACGCGCAAAGGCTGAGGCTGAAGGGCTTCGCGTTGTAACTGTTGCTGAAGCTGTTAAAGAAGCGACAGTCATCATGATTTTGGCTCCAGACCACGTGCAGCGCCACATCTATACAGAATCAATCTTGCCTAACCTTAAGAAGGGCGATGCTCTCTTCTTCGGCCACGGATTTAATATTCGTTTCGGTTACATCAAGCCAACTGCAGATGTTGATGTCTGCATGGTTGCTCCAAAGGGTCCAGGTCACTTGGTCCGCCGCGAATACTCAGCAGGTCGTGGAGTTCCAGTAATCGTTGCTGTTGAGCAAGATTCAACTGGTAACGCATGGCCACTTACCTTGTCTTATGCAAAGGCAATCGGTGGACTTCGCGCGGGTGGAATCCTCACAACATTTACTGAAGAGACTGAAACAGATCTCTTCGGAGAACAAGCAGTTCTCTGCGGTGGAGCTTCCCAGCTCGTTATGTACGGCTTTGAAACTCTCGTGGAAGCTGGATACCAGCCAGAAGTTGCATACTTTGAATGCCTGCACGAACTCAAGTTGATCGTTGACTTGATGTACGAAGGCGGAATTGCAAAGCAGCGTTGGTCAGTATCTGACACAGCTGAATTCGGCGATTACGTTTCAGGCCCACGCGTAATTGATCCACGCGTTAAAGAGAATATGAAGGCAGTACTTGCTGACGTCCAGTCTGGTGCTTTTGCTAAGCGCTTCATCGATGACCAAGAAGCAGGAGCTCCTGAATTTAAGGCGCTTCGCGCAAAGGGCGAGACCCACATCATCGAAGGCGTTGGACGCGAACTTCGCAAGATGTTTAGCTGGATGAAGAACTCCAACAAGGATGATTACAAAGAAGGAAGTGCTGCGCGTGGCTAAACCTGTCGTTCTGATTGCTGAAGAACTCAGCTCTGCAACGCTTGATGCTCTAGGTCCTGACTTTGAAGTTCGTAATTGCGATGGTGCAAACCGCGCAGAACTTCTAGCAGCCCTGGGCGCTGGTGTTGATGCAGTGTTGATTCGCTCTGCGACCAAGATGGATGCTGAAGCAATCGCTGCAGCAAAAGGTTTAAAGGTTATTGCTCGGGCCGGTGTTGGCCTTGATAACGTTGATATCCCAGCTGCAACTGCAGCGGGCGTCATGGTTGTTAATGCACCAACATCAAATATTGTCTCTGCAGCAGAGCTAGCAATTTCGCTATTGCTCGCATCTGCTCGCTTTATCTCACCAGCACACGCAGCTCTCAAGGCTGGAAAGTGGGCTCGCTCTAAGTACACAGGCGCTGAACTCTTTGAAAAGACTCTCGGCGTTGTTGGCTTCGGTCGTATTGGTCAGCTTGTTGCTCATCGCATGCAGGCATTTGGCATGAACGTCATTGCCTACGATCCATATTTGCAACCAGCAAAGGCTGCGCAACTTGGCGTCGAACTCGTTGAACTCGATGAACTCTTAAAGC
>CAZSWE010000083.1:0-4302 GCA_964610715.1 uncultured Candidatus Planktophila sp. | reverse complement strand
GGAGGCATAAGTAAATTGGCTAACTATTCAGCAGATGATGTAAAGCGCCTACGCGAAGCAACAGCAGCAGGAATGCTCGATTGCAAGAAGGCACTTGATGAAGCAGATGGCGATTATGACAAGGCGATTGAAATCATTCGCGTTAAGGGACTTAAGGGCGTTACAAAGCGTGAAGGTCGTTTAACTTCAAATGGTTTGGTCGTTGCAAAGGTTTCAGGTGAACTTGGTGTCATGCTCGAACTTAACTGTGAGACAGACTTCGTTGCAAAAGGTGAGCGCTTTATTGCACTCGGCGATGAACTTGTCGACCACCTATTGGCTTCAAAGTCAGCAGATGTTGCTGCATTCCTATCTTCTACAATGGCTAACGGCAAGACCGTTCAGTCTGTAATCGATGAAGGAAACGCAACACTTGGCGAGAAGATTGAAATCCGTAATGTTGCAGTGATCGAAGGACCAGTTGGTCTCTACCTTCACAAGACAAGCCCAGATTTGCCACCACAGGTTGGCGTCTTGGTTGCACTTGCAAAGGAAGCAGCTGAAGTTGGTAAGGATGTTGCACAGCACATCGCAGCTTTCGCACCACGCTTTGTTAACCGCGAAGATGTTCCAGCAGACCTCATCGAGACCGAGCGTCGTTTGGCCGAAGAGACAGCTCGCGCCGAAGGTAAGCCAGAGGCATCGCTTTCAAAGATTATCGAAGGCCGCGTCACTGGATTTGTGAAGGAAGTGTCACTCATCGAGCAGGCTTTCGCTAAGGATGCCAAGAAGACCGTGAAGCAGATCCTCGATGAAGCAGGAACCGCCGTCAAGGCATTCCACCGTTTCCGCGTGGGTCAGTAAACTAACGAACAGTCGAGCGAAGGGAGCACTCATGCCAGGTTCTAGAGGGAATTACGGCAGAGTGCTCCTTAAGCTTTCTGGCGAAGTTTTTGGTGGCAAGAAGGGCATCGGTGTTGATCCTGATGTCTTACAAGATGTAGCAAAGCAGATCGCAGATGTTGTGCGCAGCGGCGTACAGATTGCAATCGTGGTTGGTGGCGGTAACTTCTTCCGCGGCGCCGAACTCTCTGAACGCGGCATGGAACGCTCGCGCGCTGACTACATGGGAATGCTCGGCACAGTCATGAACTGCCTTGCGCTACAAGATTTTCTAGAAAAAGAGGGCGTTGATACTCGCGTCCAAACCGCAATCACTATGGGCCAAGTTGCCGAACCATATGTTCCACGTCGCGCTATTCGCCACCTTGAAAAGGGTCGTGTAGTGATCTTCGGCGCAGGCGCCGGAATGCCATTCTTTACAACAGATACGGTTGCAGCGCAGCGCGCCCTTGAAATCGGTGCCGGCGCTCTCTTGCTTGCTAAGTCCGGGGTCGATGGCGTTTACAACGCAGATCCTCGTAAAGATAAGAACGCGACAAAGTTCGACACTATCTCTTATGACGAAGTTCTCCAGAAGTCACTCGCTGTCGCAGATGCTGCAGCCTTTAGCCTCTGCCGCGAGAACAAGCTACCGATTGTTGTCTTCGACTTGATGACCAACGGAAATATCGGCCGCGCAGTTCGTGGCGAAAAGATTGGAACTCTCGTCTCCTAGACGAGAGTCAACTGAAGGAGCAATCACATGGCAGATGTAGCAAGCGCACTCAAAGAGGCGACAGATAAGATGAATAAGGCTGTCGAAGTCGCTAAAGATGATTTCGGCGCAATCCGCACAGGTCGCGCTCACCCTGCAATGTTTAACAAAATCATGGTCGATTACTACGGTACCTACACAGCGCTTTCACAGCTTGCTTCAATTCAAGTTCCTGAATCACGTATGGCGATTGTCTCGCCCTTTGATAAGGGTGCAATGACCTCAATCGAAAAGGCGATTCGCGAATCAGATTTGGGAGTAAATCCAGCATCTGATGGCGCAGTCATTCGCGTTAACTTCCCACAGCTGACAGAAGAGCGCCGCAAGGATTACATCAAGGTTGCCAAGACAAAGGCAGAAGATTCAAAGATTTCTATGCGCAATATCCGTCGTACAGCGAAAGAAGCGATGGAGAAGGCGGAAAAAGATGGCGAAATCTCAAAGGATGATTTAAGCCGCGGCGAGAAAGAGCTAGAAAAAATCACTTCAGATCACGTCGCAAAGATTGACGAATTGCTCAAGCATAAGGAGGCTGAACTTCTCGAAGTCTAAAGACTTCCATAAAAGAAGTTCACTTACCGTGTCTGATTTACATTCGATTAACGAGGCTATTAATAAGCGCGCCGGTCGAAAACTATTGCCATCTATCGGCGTGAGCATCTTTCTTGTTCTCTTGGTGTGGGCATCCCTTGCCACTTATCGTGTCTTCTTTGCAGCTTTAGTTGCAATTGCAGTTCTTCTTGGAATCCGTGAACTCAATCGCGCGCTATCGGCGGCCAGTATTCATCTTCCTCTCTGGGCGTTGGCCGGAGCAGGTGTTGGCCTCTCTGCTGCAACATGGATCGGAGGAGTCTCAGGGCTCGCCGTAGCTACAGCAATTGCCTTTCCATGTTTATTGGTGCTGCAACTGCCGCGCGGAACAGAGAACTTTGTAAAGACTGCATCGGCATCAGCGCTGGTCTTGATGTATCTGCCATTTCTTGCGGGCTTTCTGATTCTGCTCGCTCGTCCATATAACGGCTTAGAGCGCGTCATGACGCTTGTTGTTCTTGTGGGATGCAATGACACCTTTGCCTACTTAACTGGCGTTTTATTCGGAAAGCACCCGCTTGCTCCAAAGATTAGCCCGAAGAAAACCATTGAAGGATTAGTGGGCTCACTTATCTTTACAACAATTGGCGGCTCACTAGCTTTTGTTTACATCATGCAATCTGATTGGTGGCTGGGTGCACTCGCAGGACTTGTCACTGTCTTCACTGCAACTGCAGGAGATCTCATTGAATCGGCGCTCAAGCGCGATATGGCAATAAAAGATATGGGCTCACTTCTTCCAGGACACGGCGGCATCATGGATCGCCTTGATTCAGTTCTCTTTGCCGCGCCCGCTTTGTGGCTTGCGTTAGAAATTGTGCGCCGTGCGCAAGACTCTGGCCTGTTATGACAACTGAGCGCCCCACTGAGCTGAAGTTAGTCTTTGATGAACCGGTACAGAGAAAGAAAGCACCCAAGCATTTAGCTGACTTTTCACCGGCAGAGCGCAAAGCATTTGCTAAAGATCTCGGCTTTCAACCATTTCGCGCCGCACAAGTGGCAACGCACTACTTCACCCACCTTTCCAATAACCCTGAGGAGTGGACAGATATCCCTGCGGCCGAGCGCCAAGCAATCTCTGAAGCGTTGACCCCTAAGCTGATTGAACTTGTTACTACTCGCACAACAGATGGCGGAATGACTCGTAAAGATTTATGGAAGTTGCACGACGGAGTTCTCGTTGAATCAGTCTTGATGCGTTACTCCGATCGCACAACAGTCTGCATCTCATCTCAAGCGGGGTGCGGTATGAACTGTCCTTTCTGTGCGACGGGACAAGCTGGACTTACTCGCAATCTTTCAGCTGGCGAAATCACCGACCAAATCGTGGCTGCAGCCCGCGCATGCGCAAATGGTGAACTACCTGGAGGGCCAACACGTCTATCCAATATTGTCTTTATGGGAATGGGCGAACCACTGGCTAACTACAACGCAGTCGTGCGTACGCTTCATAACATCACAGATCCAAACCCAGATGGTCTTGGAATTTCAGCACGTTCAGTCGTTGTCTCAACTGTCGGCTTAGTACCGGGCATTGAGAAACTGACTGAAGAAGGCATCAACTGCACTCTGGCAGTTTCACTTCACACACCCGATGATGAACTTCGTGACAGCCTTGTGCCAATCAATAATCGCTACAACGTCCGTGAAGTATTGGCAGCAGCCGATGCCTATGAGAAGAAGACTGGTCGCCGTTATTCAATTGAGTACGCACTTATCCGTGATATCAATGATCAATCGTGGCGTTCAGATTTGCTCGGAAGATTGCTTAAGAATCGCAATGCCCACGTCAACCTGATTCCACTCAACCCAACACCAGGTTCTAAATGGACAGCCTCCCGCCGCGAAGATGAGGCAGAGTTTGTTCGCATCCTTGAGTCTTATGGGGTGCCAGTCACAGTACGCGACACTCGTGGCCGAGAAATTGATGGCGCATGCGGACAGTTGGCCGCTAGTGAGAACGCAAAGAATTAACTAGTATCACTGCATGGCCTCTAGAGTGGATTTAAAAGAAGCAGCAGCTGCATATGAAGCTGCAACACAGTATTTTCTTAATTTAGCGCGGGCCGTCACGC
>CAZSWE010000082.1:0-4457 GCA_964610715.1 uncultured Candidatus Planktophila sp. | reverse complement strand
CGAATCACAGTGCTTTCTATGGAAGGAAAGCGAGCCGGTCGTTTATTGATCTCGCGTAACTACTAACTCGTGCGAGAATTGCAACTATGAAACGCGTCCTATCTGGCATTCAGCCAACGAGCGATTCTTTCCATCTCGGAAACTATCTGGGCGCGGTCAAACAGTGGGTTGAGCTACAAGATGGCCATGATGCCTTTTACTGCATCGTAGATTTACATGCGCTCACAGTCGAAACCGATCCAGCGCTTCTTCGCAAGCGCACCTTGGCATCTGCAGCCCAACTGCTCGCTCTTGGAATCTCGCCTGAAAAATCAACGCTCTTTGTTCAGTCACAAGTTCCACAACACAACCAACTTGGTTGGATTATGGAATGTATGACTGGCTTCGGTGAGGCAAGCCGTATGACGCAATTTAAGGATAAGTCATCAAAGGCCGGTGCTGATTCAGCACGTGTTGGATTGTTTACCTATCCAATGTTGCAAGCAGCCGACATCTTGCTCTATCAGCCACATTACGTTCCAGTCGGTGAAGATCAACGTCAGCATATTGAACTCACTCGAGATCTAGCTGGGCGCTTTAACACTCGCTATGGGCAGACTTTCCAGATACCCGAGGCATACATTCTTAAGACTGCCGCCAAGATCAATGATATTCAAGAGCCAACAGCGAAGATGAGTAAGTCATCAGGATCTGCGGCAGGCGTGATTGAAATTATGGATACGCCAGAAGCTAACCTAAAGAAGATTAAGAGCGCAGTCACCGATGCTGGACGTGAAGTGAAGTTCGATCTGGCTGAAAAGCCTGGAATTAGTAACTTGCTTACTATTCATTCAGCCCTATCCGGCCAAAGTATTAGCGATCTTGAAAATGAATTTGCAGGCAAGGGTTACGGGGACTTCAAAACCGCAGTTGCTGAAGTTGTCGTTGAGTATCTGCGCCCAATTCGCGCCAAAGCAGTTGAACTACTTGAAGATGAGAAGCACTTGCTCGATATTTTGCACCAAGGATCTGCAAAAGCGCGAGTAGTCGCTCAAGAGACTGTGAGCGCGACCTACAAGAATTTAGGCGTTGTTCTCTAATGAAGACCCGCCTTCTCCTTATTGCAGCCATTCTGTCGACTGCACTTATGCCAGTGTCAGCATCTGCAGAACCTGCGCTTACAGTGGGCGTGGCATATGACATCGGTGGACGTGGCGATCGTTCCTTTAACGACGCATCTCATGCGGGCTTAGAAAAGGCGCAGAAACAATTTGATTTCGAGTTAGTTCCGGTAGTCACCGATGGCTCTAGCGCTGACCGCGAAAAGCGAATCCGCTCACTTATCGCAAAGAATTGTGACCCCATCATCGCTATCGGTAGCGGCTATGCCCCAACGTTGCAGGCTCTCGCCGTTGAATATCCAAGCACGCACTTTGCAATCATTAATGATGCATCTGTAGCAGCGCTCAATGTCACCTCAGTTATTTTTGCAGATAATCAAGGCGCCTTCTTAGCCGGTTTTAGCGCAGCTCAGTTATCCAAGAGCGGCAAAGTGGCGATGATCGCCAACCCTGATCAAGCAGATATCTATAAAGATGGTTTTGCAGCCGGAGTCGCTGCAGCCAAGCGCAAGGTAATTCCTATCGTTAAGTATGTCTCTGGCTCATATTCACTTGCGACTACTCAAGTCTTAGATGCTGGCGCAGATATTGTCTATGTCACCACCCAGGGCTCAGATTCTGAAATTTTGAAGGTGATTGCATCCCGAGGCGCCAAGAAGAAGGGCGCACCTATTGGAATGATCAACGTTGAACCTGACCAGTTCATCACTATTACAAACTCAACAAAACGATTCTTACTTGCCACCGTGATTAAGCGAGTAGATAAGGCTATGTATGACATCGTTGCGCTCTCCCTTGCCAAGAAGCAGTACCTCGACATCCTTGATGAAAACGCTGGAATCTATGGTCGCCGCTACGGGATCACCGGTGGCGGAATTGAACTCACAGTGCGCTCCAACTCTCTGCTCCGATTGAGCAACTCAATTAATGCTGCTGCGGCGATAGCTGAAAAAATCCCCGCATAGCGCTCAAGTGCTACTTGAGAGTTTTCCAAATTGTTACATGCCACACTCCTGTAAATCGCCCTCTTTTTGTTCTATTTGAGCGTGAACTACTAGGCTCACATCTACAGAACTACTCAACTCTCCTTGGAGGAAAATTGAAAAAGACAACAACATTTGTTGCACTTTTGGCTGTAGCTGCGCTTTCATTTAGCGCAACACCTGCAGCAAATGCAGCAACAACTAAGGCATGCCTTGCACTCGATACTGGTGGCGTTGACGATAAGTCATTTAACGCATCAGCATGGGCAGGAGCAAATGCTGCAGCAAAGGCAAACTCATCTGTAACAGTTAAGTATCTTTCAGCATCTTCAGATGCAGATTACGCACCAAACATTAAGAAGCTCATTGACGAGAAGTGCACCATCATCGTGGGCGTTGGCTTCCTTATCAATGGAGCAATCGTTGCAGCTGCGAAGGCAAACCCATCCGTTAACTTCGCAATTGTTGACCAGGATGGCGAAGACCACGGTCCTGATGGATCTGTCTACCCAGGTACAAAGTTTAAGAACCTAAAGCCACTTCAGTTCGACACCAACGAGTCTTCATTCCAGGCTGGATACCTTGCAGCTGGAGTTTCAAAGACCGGTAAGGTCGCAACTTACGGCGGACTTAATATCCCACCTGTCACTATCTTCATGGATGGTTTCGCTAAGGGTGTAGCTCACTACAACAAGGTCAAGGGCAAGAAGGTAGAAGTTCTTGGATGGGACATCGCTAAGAAGGATGGAACATTTGTTGGTGGCTTCTCAGATTCAGCAAAGGCTCTTCAGATCTCTAAGAACTTCGAGCAGCAGGGTGTAGATGTAATCTTCCCAGTTGCTGGTGGACTTGGTGGAGCAACAGCAGGTAACTCACTTACTTCAAAGAAGTCAGTTGTTATCTGGGTTGATACCGATGGCGTAAAGGCTGCACCACAGTACAGAAAAGTACTCCTCACCTCAGTAGTTAAGGGTGTCGATACATCTGTAAAGGGTGTCATTCTTGATCAGGCAACTGGAAAGTTTTCTGCAACAGGTTACTTCGGAAACCTTAAGAATAAGGGAACATACCTTGCTCCATACCACGACCTAATCCGTCGTGTTCCAACTGCGTTACGTACCGAAGTTACAAAACTTGGTAACGATATTCGCAACGGAAAGGTTTCAGCTAAGTAATTAACTGAATTCTTCTAATAAAAGCGGGCTAGCACTTCGGTGTTAGCCCGCTTTTATTTCTACTTTTAAAACTTTCTAAAGTTCACTAAAGCGAGTAGATTTACGCACATGTCCTTAGAGCTGCGCGGCATTACCAAGCGCTTTGGTTCGCTTACTGCAAATGATGCAATTGATTTAGCAGTTGGTGATGGCGAAATCCACGCCATCCTCGGTGAAAATGGCGCAGGCAAATCAACTCTTATGAATGTTGTCTATGGCCTTCTGCAACCTGATGAAGGGACCATCAGCGTTGATGGCAAAGAGATCGCGATTCATTCACCACTAGATGCACTTGCTGCTGGAATTGGCATGGTGCATCAGCACTTTATGTTGATACCTGTCTTTACCGTGGCCGAGAACATCGTTCTTGGCCACGAGAAGACTAAAGGCTTAGGCATGCTGGATTTGGAGAGCGCGAGAAAAGAGATTCTCCGCGTTTCGGCAGAGTTTAATTTTGAAATTGATCCTGATGCCCTGGTGGAAAACCTACCGGTCGGCTTGCAACAGCGCGTAGAAATCATTCGTGCGCTTATTTATGATGCAAAAGTTCTTATCCTCGATGAGCCCACAGCTGTATTAACCCCGCAAGAGACTGATGAGCTGCTCCGTAATATGAAGAAATTAAAGGCCAAGGGAACATCAATCGTCTTTATTACCCACAAATTGCGAGAGGTAAAAGAGGCTGCCGACAAGATCACCATCATTCGTCGCGGCAAGGTTGTCGGTACTGCATCCCCATCTGCATCTCAAGAAGAGTTGGCATCTCTGATGGTGGGGCGCCCAGTTTCACTCGATGTCGATAAGAACCCTGCCAAGTTGGGCAGCGTCACTCTCTCAGTATCAAACTTGACAATCGCAGATCACACCGGACGTTCACTAGTAAAAAACGTTTCATTTGAAGTTCGCGCAGGTGAGATTTTGGCTGTTGCTGGTGTGCAAGGAAACGGCCAATCTGAGTTAGCCGAATCAATCGTTGGATTACAAGAACATGTCACCGGCACAATTACTTTAGAGGGCCAAGACATCACAAAATCCTCTGTCAGGGATTCGCTGCATGCAGGAATCGCCTTTGTGCCCGAAAGCCGTGAAGAAGATGGCCTCATTAGCTCCTTTAGTATTGAAGAGAATTTGATTCTCGATCTCCACGATCTACCGCCTTA
>CAZSWE010000081.1:0-4465 GCA_964610715.1 uncultured Candidatus Planktophila sp. | reverse complement strand
AGCGTCGAAGGCATGTAATAGAAAAGTAGAGCTTCGCCCTCTGCACTAGTTCTTTACCTTATTGACATTAGATAACGCCCAAAGAACGCAGAGCACGATTCCTATTGCAGATAAGACCATGGTCAGAGTGACAGATTCGCCAAGTAGAAGCGCTGACCACCCCAAAGTCATGATTGCTTGCAGCTGCTGGACTTGAGATCCATGCGCAACACCGAAGTCGCGTAGGCCGCGGTACCAAGCGATGAAGCCTAGATACATCGAAGATAATCCGATTGCCAGCATTCCAAAGACTGCATCAAATTGAAGTGTGTACTCAGATGATGTGGCGAGGTAGACAGCAATCGTGCCGGGAATTGCAATCGGCAGGCTGATGACAACTACCCAAGAGATCACCTGCCAGCCAGGGAGATAGTTCGTCAGACCTGCGCCTTCTACATAACAGTAGGACGATGCGATGACGGCGCCAAGAATAATCAAATCGGTAAGTAAATCAGCGCTCGATGTGCCACCTCTGCTGATTGAGAAGAAGACTAAAAGCGCAGTTCCTAAAGAGGATGCAACCCAGAAGGAAGTTCCTGGATGTTTCTTATTTCTAATCACGGCGATGATGGCAGTCACCAAAGGCATCACAGCTGAGATGACAGAGACGTGTGATGAAGTTGTTCGTTCAAGCGCAACAGCGATCAGGATTGGCCAGCCAAAGACTGCACCGAGTGCTGTAAATGCCATCGGTCTCCAGAGGTGACGCGGCAGAGCTGGCACTTTGAGGGCAAGCATTAGAGGTATTGCTAAGAATGCTGCGATAACGGGACGAGCGAACGCGGTGAAGAGCGGATCAAAACTCTTGAGAGCCATCTTGGTAAATGGCAGGGATAGTGAAAATGCAAAGACGCCGATGAAGGCAAAGAGAAGGCCACTTCGCTGGGTTTTACTCAGAGAAGTGGCCACCTGTTTACTTTAGTTAAGGTTAACTTTGACTGCTTTACCTGTTCGAGCGGATTCATGAGCAGCATCAGCCAAGATAAGTGCCGCACGGCCATCATCGTAGGTAGAGCCAAGGACTTTGCCTTGCTTGATTCCCTCGATAAAGAGCTTGAGTTCATTGCGATATGAAGCGGCGTAGCGCTCAAGGAAGAAGTCCATATATGGCTCACCGCTTGCGGTTGCATCCTTATTTGAGAGCTGAACAGTTGAATGACCGAGGTTGCTGATCTGCAACATGCCCTTGTCACCAAATACTTCAATGCGCTGGTCATATCCGTAGGCAGAGTGGCGTGAGTTAATGATGGTGATAATTTCGTTATTGGCACCCTTCATAACAACGCTAACGTTGTCGAAGTCGCCTTCTTCTTTGATGTAGTCGCAGAAGCTATTGGCGCCAAATGCTGATACTTCAACAATGTTAGGCACAAAGTTACGAGCCATATCGAAATCATGAATTGTCATATCGCGGAAGATTCCACCAGAGACTGCGATGTATGCCTGTGGCGCAGGTCCTGGATCACGGCTTGTCATGATGACTTGCTCAATTGTTCCGATCTGACCTTCTTCTACCTTGCGCTTGACAGCTTTAAATTGTGGATCTTGGCGGCGGTTGAAGCCGAGAGTGATATTTATCTTTGCAGAGCTCGCAAGTGCACGAAGCTCATCAACTTTCTTAATATCTAAATCAAGTGGCTTCTCGCAGAGCGCGTGAACGCCAGCGTTGATTGACTCACGTAGAAGTGGGATGTGAGTAGGAGTAGGTGAACCAATAATGACTGCATCAATCTCACCAGAGTTGATGACTGCGACAGGATCTGATGAGTACTTGCCACCAAAGTCAGCGATGACCTTCTTGGCAGATTCTTCAAAGGGATCGACAACGTAGATAAGTTCGAGATTTGGGGTGTCGTTAACACTTCCGGCATGGACATACCCAATTCGTCCGGCACCGATAATTGCGATTCTTAGTTTCTCAGTCATTGTCCGAGCCTATTCCTAACTATGTTGAAGTGGAACTTACTTAAAGCGAGTTCCGATCTGGTTTCCGATGGTGAGCGCTGTCTTGATGTTGTTGAGAGATTCTTGATGGGTGTAGAGCGGGGATTCTAAGAGACCTTGCTCGACATACTGCGCAAAGGCGTGAACTTGGTGAATCAAGCCCAAATGTTCAGGTAGCCCGAGGTCATCAACCCATGTGGTCTGTTCACCATTGAATTCAGGGCCATGCAGAGTGATTGATGTGGGTGTAAAGAATGGGGTGCCGAAGGTGAGTGCACCTTTGCTGCCAGATACGCCGGCCCAGTGGGGCAGAGTCGTGCGCGCTGAGAGTACGAAGTTTGCGCGAGAACCATCGGCATAACGCATAAAGGTGTGGGTCTCTTCATCGATTTGATTGTGATGAAGCTTTCCAAAGGAATGAATTTCACTTGGTTCACCTAAGAACTGTTGTGTGAAAGCGATTGGATAGATACCCATATCAATAATTGGATTACCACCGCCGAGTGTAAATAGGCGAGGAACAGCCAAATTAGCTTGGCAGAAATTAGAGATAACAAGTTCTACATCTCCGATAGTTCCATCAGCAACCAATTGACGAGCTATATCCATCTGCGGCAAGAAGCGAGTCCACATCGCTTCCAGGGCCAAAACCTTCTTCGCCTTGGCAGCTGCATAGATCTGCTCGGCTTCAGCGAGATCCATTGTGATTGGCTTTTCAATTAAGACATGTTTGCCAGCGTTAATAGCAATGAGCGCTACCTCGAGGCGATCTGATGGCAACGTTCCTAGATAAACCGCATCAATATCATCACGTGCAACGAGCTCTTCATAAGAGTTGTGGAATGAAGAAAGGCTCCACTTCTGCGCAAATGCCTCTGCTTTACCCGGCGTACGTGAAGCAATTGCCACAAACTCTTGGTTGGAGTTGAGCTGCGCGGTCTTTATCATCGCTTCGCTAATCCAGCCAGCGCCAAAGATTCCCCAGCGAAGTGGCTTGGATTCTGCAGCTTTAAAGATATGTGGCTTTGGCAGGGTAGTCATAGCTTTCCTTTACTTATCTGGATTTGGAACGGTGACATCGCGAACAAATGATTCAAGATCATTGACTGATTGCAAGAAGCCGCGCAAGGTGCGCAGAGTCGCTCCAAAGTGAGTGAACTCTTCTACCTTTAAGCCATCGACGTCATACATCTTTCTAAACTCTGGAAAGTTTTCTAGGAGTGGATCAAGGATTCGCGCCTCTATTGGCTCATTAACGCTATTGAGATTGGGTGTTATGCCCATTTCATTGATCTTTACCTGCCATGCGTATGGAGGTGAAATTACAGAGTCGCCACCGATGATTTCAGACCAGTGCATGTGATTACGGAATGCAGCCGATAACAAACGTGTGCGATAGCCGCGCTCGGTATAGACCTTGTGAGCATGTCTAAAGACAGCAACGCCAGCCCATTCAAGAATTTCAGGGTCTACCTTCGCACCCATCTTCTCCGCGCCTACCTTTACCCAGTCATCAACGCGACCAACCATGATGGTGCAGACAGGCCCCATCTGAGAAATATCTTTTCCTTCTGCTTCACGACGCTTAAGTCCGCGCTCGATTGCTTCAGCTACCGCGATTGTCTGAGCAACTGAGAATGAGACAGTGGCGTTGAGGCTCACACCTTGGTAGGTAGCTTCTTCAAAGGCGGCGATTGCCTCAGAGGTAACTGGAATCTTAACGATTATGTTCTTAGCAAGTTGAGAGAACTCAACAGCCTGGTCAGCAAGCGCCTTTGCGTCTCTGAAGTTACGTGGATCTGTTTGAATAGAAAGACGGCCGTTGCGACCATTCTGCTTCTCAAACTCTGGCTCAAATAACTTCGCAGCGTTGATAGATAGTTCTTTCACCATTGCCCAACCAATTGCATCATCTGTGGCAGTTGGATGTGACTTGGCGTAATCCTTGATGCGCCCCACCCAATGTTCTTGATCAGCCTTAAGAGCAGAGAGTGCGATGACTGGATTACAAGTTGCGCCAACTATTCCCCACGTAAGTGCATCTTTGAGCTCTTTGGGATCAGCTGAGTCATTCCATAAAACAGTCTTGGAATTCTTCTTCATGTAGAGAAATGGTGACTCGGTCATTTGAGGCCCTTCGTAGTGCGATTGGTGTTAACGGGTATTACTTGCTGCCAAGATCCTGTTGCGATAGAGCGCTTTGCTGCTGCAACACATTCAGCTGCTGAGTAACAATCAGATGCCGATGGTGCGTGCTGTTTACGTTCGAGTACTGACTTGATAAATAGAGAGGCCTCAATAGTCTTAAGATCATCAAAGCTCATTGATATTCCCCGTCCTGGCTGGAAGTTGCCATAGTGGCCATCGCCAGGGGCTGAAAGCGCACGAGTAAAACCATATTCAGGGGCATCGCGGAAGGCGACTTCTAGTTCGGTCAGGCGTTCAAAGTTCCAACGGATAGTGCCCAATGAGCCACGAACTT
>CAZSWE010000080.1:0-4538 GCA_964610715.1 uncultured Candidatus Planktophila sp. | reverse complement strand
CTCGATTTGGGTTATATCGCCTTCTTTGCAATCGGTGCCTATACCCAAGCGATCGCATCAACGCTCTTTGGATGGAATACTTGGCAGGCGCTCCCGCTAGGAATTTTCTTCGCCATGATTGCTGGTGTAATCCTTGGCTTCCCAGCGCTACGTGTTCGTGGAGATTATTTGGCAATCATTACACTTGGCTTTGGTGAAATTACCCGCATTGTCGCCTTGAATCTATCTGTTACAGGTGGGCCTAACGGAATTGCTGGTATTCCTAATCCACCAAGCATCTTCGGTTTTGAATTTAACCTCATGTTCCCAGAACATTTCTTCTGGTTGGTACTTGCCATGATCCTTCTTGCAATCTGGATGATTCGCCGCTTTACCGTGCGCCGTCCAGGCCGTGCCTGGGAAGCAATCCGTCAAGATGAAGATGTCGCCTCCCTTATGGGCGTCAACACTCTTGTCTACAAGCTCTGGTCATTTGTGATTGGCGCAGCAATCGGCGGCGCAGCAGGAGTTATCTACGCATCGAAGGTCATGGTGATCTCACCAGATATGTTTAAGTTTGAAGTCTCAATCTTGATCTTGGCGTGCGTAGTCTTCGGCGGAATGGGCAATATCTGGGGCGTGGCACTCGGCGCCTCCGTTCTGGCTTATCTGCCAGAGAGAATTCGCTTCATCGCCGATGAGCGTCAGATCATCTTTGGTTTGGTGCTTATCATCATGATGAACCTCAGACCTGATGGTTTATTGCCCCGTAAGAAACGCGAAAAAATTCAAGAGAAGAGGACGATGTAATGTCAGAGAAGCTCCTTGAACTCAAAAATGTCACCATTAAATTTGGTGGCATTACGGCACTGAATGAAGTCAATTTCCATGTAAAAAAGGGTGAAATCTGTGCACTCATCGGCCCAAACGGCGCCGGTAAGACAACAGTCTTCAACGTAGTCACAGGCGTCTACCCAATAACTTCTGGCGAAATGCTCTTCAAAGGCGAAAGCCTTTCAGGCAAGAAGCGCCATCAAGTAACCAAGATGGGCCTTGCGCGTACCTTCCAAAATGTTCGTCTCTTTGGGGATATGACAGCTCTTGAGAATGTCATCACCGCAACAGATGTGCATAAGAAGACCGGGCTAGTTCGCGCTCTCTTTGGAACCCCGCTCAACCGTCGTGAAGAGAAGGAGAGCCGTCAACGCGCTCAGGAACTCCTCGACTTTATGGGAATTGGGCATCGCTCAGATCAGTTAGCGAAGAATCTTCCTTACGGAGATCAGCGCCGACTTGAAATTGCGCGTGCACTAGGAACTGAACCGCAATTGGTTCTCCTTGATGAACCAGCAGCGGGCTTCAACCCAGCTGAGAAGGTTGCACTCGCTGAAACCATTAAGAAGATTCGCGATAAGGGTTACACCGTGCTTCTGATTGAGCACGATATGTCGCTCATCATGGGAATCTCTGACCGCGTTGCAGTTCTCGACTTCGGACAGAAGATTGCAGATGATCTTCCTTCAGTTGTACAAAACGACCCTCGTGTCATCGAGGCTTACCTAGGAGTGCCAGCAGATGCGTCTTGAAATTAAGGATCTTCGCGTTCACTACGGCAAGATTGAAGCAATCAAGGGCGTCTCAGTTGTCGTAAATGAAGGTGAAATCGTCACACTTATTGGCGCTAACGGTGCCGGTAAGACAACAATCTTGAAGACAATTTCTGGCCTTCGACCAGTATCTAGCGGATCTATCAGCTTCGATGGTCAGGATCTCAACAAGATCCAAGCACACGAACGCGTTGATCTTGGAATCTCTCAGGTTCCTGAAGGTCGCGGGATCTTCGCTGGAATGACGGTTCTTGAAAACCTTGAGATGGGAAAGTTCAATCGCAAGGATCGCAAGAACGAGATGGATGAAGATCTCGATCGCATCTACACGCTCTTCCCACGATTAAAGGAACGTACTTCGCAAGCAGGCGGAACGCTCTCAGGTGGAGAACAGCAGATGTTGGCTATGGGACGCGCTCTGATGGCTCGCCCAAAGGTTCTTCTACTCGATGAGCCATCTATGGGACTTGCTCCTCAGATGATTGCAAATATCTTCCGCATCATCACTGAAATCAATAAGCAGGGCGTCACAATCTTGCTGGTAGAACAGAATGCACAGCAGGCGCTACAACGTGCACACCGTGCCTACATTCTTGAGACCGGAAATGTGACGAAAGAAGCGAAGGCTTCTGACTTGCTCAACGATCCAGCAGTACGTGAGGCATACCTTGGAACTGGTGCTCACTAAGTTAATTAAGGGTTGAGAATGAGGCAGGTTATGCGAGCGGTACAAGTTCGCTGACCTGCCTCGTTTGTTATTACGATCTCGTAGACGCAGAGCGTGCGCCCGAGTGAAATCGGAGTTGCAACTGCTGTGACATATCCACTGGTTGCAGATTTATGATGAGTTGCATTGATATCAACTCCAACAATCTTGCGATCTGGTCCAGCGTGGAGCTGGGTGCCAATAGAACCGAGCGATTCAGCGAGAACGACATTCGCGCCACCATGCAGTAGACCGATGGGTTGAGTATTTCCTTCAACTGGCATGCGAGCGACCAAACGTTGTGGCGATACCTCTAGCATCTCGATACCCATCTTGAGATCGAGAGCTCCTTGGCCGCGTTCTTTAATGATTGCTAAGTAATCAGGTTCAGTCATAGCAACGGAGTTTATACCTATGATGTCCCACATGAGCGGTAAAGCGAATGAGAAGAAGAGACTTCTGCTCATTGATGGCCATTCAATGGCCTATCGCGCCTTCTTTGCACTTCCTGCTGAAAACTTTACGACTGCGCAAGGTCAGCACACCAATGCCATTTATGGTTTTGCCACCATGCTCATCTCGTTGCTCAAGGAAGAGAAGCCAACGCACGTCGCAGTGGCCTTTGATGTTTCGCGCAAGACTTTCCGTACTGAGATATTTCCTGAATATAAAGCTAATCGCGCTAAAACCCCGGATGAGTTCCGTTCTCAGATGTCCTATCTGCACGACTTGGTGACTGGATTTGGAATTACTCAATTTGAAGTTGAAGGCTTTGAAGCAGATGACATCATCGCAACCATCACCAAACAAGCCGAGAAAGAGGGCGCAGAAGTCCTGATCTGTACAGGTGACCGAGATAGCTTCCAACTCGTTACTGATCAGACAACAGTGCTGTATCCAAAGCGCGGCGTTTCAGAGCTAGCGCGTATGACGCCAGCTGCGGTCATTGAAAAGTATGGAATGACACCGCACCAGTATCCAGACTTTGCAGCTCTTCGTGGAGATCCCAGCGATAACCTGCCATCGATTCCAGGCGTTGGCGAAAAGACTGCTGCCAAATGGATCGTTGAATATGGATCGTTAGTTGGCCTCTTGGAACAGGCCGATAAAGTCTCTGGAAAGGTAGGGGATGCACTGCGCGCTCATCTTGATAGCGTGCGTCGGAATCGTGAACTCACTCAACTTATCCACGATGCTCCGATTGAACTTTCCATAGATGCACTCTCGTGGAGCGGCGTTGCCGCAAGCGATCTCACCGCGCTCTTTGAAAAACTTGAATTTAGAACTCTGAAGGATCGCCTCAAGGCGATTGCGGTAACTCCTGAAGAAAGTGCAACAAAGAACTCTGAACCAGAACTCTCGCTCTTTGCAGCAGATATCGATTCTTCTGTACTGACCCCTGCGCAGCTTTCTGAGAAAATTGCTTCGCATCAAGGTCCGATTGCACTGGCTTTTGAGATTCACGATAACGAGCTACATCGTTACGCAGTTGCACTTTCGGCGCAGGAAGCTCATCTAGTTCATTCAGCTGAGATGGGAAGTTGGGCTGCAGATAGCGCTGTTGAGAAGATCGCCCACGGTGCAAAATCTCTGGCGCGAATCAATGGGCTGCAAGGTGTGGTCTTTGATACCGAACTTGCTTCCTACTTAGTTAATCCAGGAACACGTGCACAAGAGCTGCAAGATCTTCTTGATCGCTGGGGGAGCGGTGTTGCAATCGATACCTCATCTGCCGAACAGACACTTCTTACATCTGCCTGCGCGCTCTTTGCTTTACAGGGTTCATTGACGCATGAACTTGAATCCCGCGGTGTTGGAAAGCTCTTCTACCAACTAGAACTACCTATTGCGCAGTTATTAGCCACTATGGAGAACCGCGGAATTGCAGTTGATAAGAAGGCGCTAGAAAAGTTACTTACCTTCTTTGAAGCAGAAGTCACGCGTGAAACCAAGGTTGCCCACACAGCGGCAGGACGAGAATTTAATGTGGCATCTCCTAAGCAGCTGCAAGTAGTCCTCTTTGAAGAACTTGGTCTTCCCAAGACAAAGAAGATTAAAACTGGATTTACAACAGATGCCGATGCGCTCACCTGGCTCTTTGAGAAGACTGAGCACCCTGTTCTTGCGGCGCTCTTACGTATACGCGAGACAAAGAAGCTGGCCACAACTATTGAGGGACTTCTAGTTGAGATCGCTGCAGATAAGAGAATTCACACTCACTTTGCTCAGACTGTTGCCGCAACCGG
>CAZSWE010000079.1:0-4561 GCA_964610715.1 uncultured Candidatus Planktophila sp. | reverse complement strand
CCAGGCCCCCAACGTTGTGGTGTAACTCTTAGCCACCTTTTATCGGGGCAATTCACTTTCTAGAAGAGGTTTTAACAATGATTAATGTTGGAATTAATGGTTTTGGACGTATTGGCCGCAACTTCTTTCGCGCAGCGCTCACCAACCCAAATATCAATATCGTAGGTATCAACGACCTTACAGATAACGCAACCCTTGCCCACCTTTTGAAGTACGACTCAATCTTGGGGCGCCTCGGTTTGGAAGTCTCACATACAGATGACACCATCACGGTCGGCGGCAAGACCATCAAGGTCTTTGCAGATCGCGATCCAGCAAACCTTCCGTGGGCTTCAGTCAAAGCTGACATTGTTATTGAATCAACTGGCCACTTCACCAAGGCATCTGATGCCAAGAAGCACATCACAGCCGGTGCCAAGAAGGTCATCATCTCAGCGCCAGCAACTGATGAAGACATCACAATCGTCATGGGTGTTAACCACGAAAAGTACGACGCGGCAAACCACCACGTCATCTCAAACGCTTCATGTACAACTAACTGCCTAGCGCCAATGGCCAAGGTTTTGGACGAAAAGTTTGGAATCGTTCGCGGCTTGATGACAACCATCCATGCCTATACCAACGACCAGGTAATCCTTGACTTCCCTCATAAGGATCTTCGCCGCGCACGCGCTGCTGCAACAAATATCATTCCAAGCTCAACTGGCGCTGCCAAGGCAATCTCTTTGGTATTGCCACAGCTCAAGGGCAAGCTTGATGGCTTTGCGATGCGCGTTCCAGTACCAACAGGATCAGCGACTGACCTCACGGTAGAACTGGCTAAGGAAGCTACAGCTGCAGAGATCAACGCGGCTATGAAGGAAGCGGCAAATGGCTCACTCAAGGGATTCCTTACCTACACAGAAGACCCAATCGTCTCTTCAGATATCGTGACTGATCCTTCTTCTTGCATCTTTGATGCAGGTCTGACCAAGGCGATCGGAACAACTGTCAAGGTGGTTGGTTGGTATGACAATGAATGGGGTTACTCAAACCGCCTCGTTGATCTCGTTGGCTATGTAGGTAAATCTCTGTAATGACTTCATTGGCTGACCTAGATGTAGCAGGAAAGCGCGTATTTCTTCGTTGCGATCTCAATGTTCCTATTAAAGATGGAAAGATCACAGATGATGGACGTATTCGCGCCTCACTTCCAACAATTAACGCGCTCCTTGCAAAGGGCGCGAGCATTGTTATCGCGGCCCATCTAGGTCGACCAAAGGGTGAAGCAAAGCCTGAACTTTCGTTAGCTCCTGTTTCTATTCGCTTGGCGGAACTTCTTGGAAAGCCTGTCACTTTCGCTGGAGCAATTACCGGTGCAGATGTAACTGCAAAGGCAGATGCGCTGGCTGCTGGTGAAGTTCTTCTCCTAGAAAACATTCGCTTTAGCGCAGCTGAAACCTCCAAAGATGAATCTGAGCGCGCATCCCTTGCCGGCGAACTAGCCAAACTCGCAGATTTCTATGTCGGCGATGGATTTGGGGCTGTTCATCGCAAGCATGCATCAGTCTTTGATCTGCCTAAGTTGCTTCCACATGCAGCTGGAACTCTCGTTGCCGCTGAAGTTGAAGTACTCAAGAAGTTGACCATTGACCCAGCTCGTCCTTATGGGGTTGTGCTTGGCGGTTCAAAAGTTTCCGACAAGATTGGCGTGATTTCAAATCTGCTTGGCAAAGTTGATGTCATGGCTATCGGTGGCGGCATGCTCTTTACCTTCCTAGCTGCCCAAGGAAAAGAGATTGGTTCATCACTCGTCGAACGCGATCTGATTGATACCGTAAAAGAGTTAATCCACCAGGCTGAGACTTCTGGGGTAAAGCTTCTTCTTCCGACCGATATCGTCGTTGCTCCAACCTTTGCAGCTGATGCCACACCAACTTTGGTCAGTGCGGATAACATCCCAGCAGATCAGATGGGGCTAGATATCGGACCCGAAACTGCGCGCGCCTTTGCAGATGCAATCAAGGGTTGCAAAACTGTCTTCTGGAATGGACCAATGGGTGTCTTTGAGTTCCCTAACTTTGCAGCTGGTACAAAGGTTGTTGCTCAAGCCCTGACTGAAGTTTCAGGAATATCTGTTGTGGGTGGAGGAGACTCAGCTGCAGCAGTACGTGCACTTGGCTTTGCGGATTCAGCCTTTGGCTATATCTCAACAGGCGGGGGAGCATCTCTAGAATATTTGGAAGGTAAAGAACTACCTGGTTTAAAAGCGCTCGATCTTTAATCTATTTCATCGTTTATAAGGAGCACGTAATGCGTAAACCGTTAATGGCCGGTAACTGGAAGATGAACCTCAATCACCTTGAGGCTATTGCAGTTGCACAGAAGCTTGTCTACTCACTTGAGGATAAGGATTACGACGCCGTTGATGTTGCAATCATTCCGCCCTTTACAGATATTCGCTCTATCCAGACCATGGTCGATGGGGATCGCCTCCGCTTGCAATACGGAGCTCAAGATTTATCACCTGAAAGCTCAGGAGCATTTACCGGCGATATCTCAGGTTCGATGTTGGCAAAGCTTGGGTGCACCTTTGTAGTCATCGGTCACTCTGAGCGACGTGCTATTCATAAAGAAGATGATGCTCTGATCAATCGCAAGATTAAGGCAGCGCTAGCAAATGAGCTGACACCGATCTTCTGCGTTGGTGAAGAGCTTGCTATCCGCGAATCCGGAACACATGTATCTCATGTCATCCGTCAGGTACGCGCAGGGCTAGACGGTTTCCATAAGCCAGAGTTGAAGAAGATTGTCATCGCCTACGAACCTGTATGGGCGATCGGAACTGGAAAGACTGCAACCCCTGAAGATGCACAAGAAGTCTGCGCTGCTATCCGTGAAGAGGTTGAACAGATTGGATCAGCTGAGATTGCAGCAAATATGCGCATTCTCTATGGCGGTTCGGTGAAATCTGCCAATATCGTTGAAATCATGAAGCAGGCTGATGTCGATGGCGCTCTCATCGGTGGAGCTAGCCTGGACCCAGAAGAGCTTGCGAAGATTGCCAAGTTCTACGCTCAGGTCTAAGTCAGAGTAAGAGCGTCCGCTCAGGTATCCTTTACCCCTATCTCTAGAGGAGTTTTACAGTGGCTTTAGCGTTATCAATCTTTCTCGTAATCTCGAGCATCGTGATGATCCTCCTGGTTCTGCTCCACAAGGGCAAGGGCTCTGGACTCTCCGATCTCTTTGGTGGCGGAGTCTCTTCCAACTACGGCGGTTCTTCAGTTGTAGAACGTAACCTTGATCGTCTCACAATCGTGGTCGGTGGACTCTGGTTCGCCGGAGTCGTCGGTCTCTCTCTCGTTTTGAAGGGTTAATTCATGGCAAGTGCAATTCGCGGAAGTCGCGTCGGCGCAGGCCCAATGGGCGAAGCCGAGCGCGGAGATCAGATCGAACGTGCCACAGTTTCATATTGGTGTGCCAATGGCCACGAAGTACGTCCATCATTTGCAGTAGAAGAGACAGTTGTTATTCCAGCTGAATGGGATTGCCCTAAGTGTGGTCTTCCAGCAGGTCGCGATCGCAACAATCCACCAAGTGCAGTGGTAAATATTCCTTACAAGACTCACTTGGCCTATGTAAAGGAACGACGTACCGACACTGAGGGTGCGAAGATTCTTGAAGATGCACTTCGCAAACTACGCGGAGACGATCTCGACTAAATTAAAGTTTCTTCGCAGCAGCAATTATTTCGTCAATACCCGCACTTCTACTCTGCAAATGCAGACGAAGGAGCGGGTATTTTCGCATTGCAAGGGCGCGATTATCGCCGATCGCCTGCGCCATCAAGAGCGTACGGAGCGAAAATGGCTTTCCTTCAATCTGATAGTCGATGCTAGTTTCGCCGGTTATCTGTAAGAAAGAACCGTTCTTCTGTCCACCCTTATGAAATTGTCCGGTGGAGTGTAAGAAGCGCGGACCCCAACCAAAAGAAGTTGGCTTTCCTGATTTCTCTGAAAGAATCGAACGTAGCTCTGAAATCTTGGCATCATTTCGTCTATCGAGATAGGCCATGATTGCGATATATCCGCCATCTTTAACATCTTCGATAAATGTAGCTAGCGCATCCTGAAGCGATTGCCCATCTCCAAATATTTCAACCGATTTATCAGAGCATGTAGGTGCAAGAACGGGAAGTTGGTTATCCCATTCAGCTAAACAGGCAGAAGTCTGTTCTTTCGCTTCTGTGACATTTGGTTGATTAAAAGGATCGATTTTAAGAGCAGCTCCCATAAGAGCAGTGACCCACTCCCAGAAGATGAAGTGGGCCCCAAGTGGGCCTTCGACAATGAGATCGGTACCGCTGCCACCGTAACTCACGGTGAAGGCGTCTCCGATAGCGGCAACCTTTGCGTTCTCGGTCGCAATGGGAAGACGACCCGTTCCATCTTTACCAGTGGATTCAGCAATCAACTGCTCAATCCAATCGGAAAGACCAGGAACTGCAGAATCGGCATCAGTAAAGGCAATGTACTGAGATGCGCGTGCGACTAAGAGATAAGCGGTATCGAGAATTGTCTGC
>CAZSWE010000078.1:0-4667 GCA_964610715.1 uncultured Candidatus Planktophila sp. | reverse complement strand
ATGAGTGACACGCGCTTAGGGTACCTGACTACGAATTAACCACCACTTCTGGTTGTTCGACAACTGGTTCTGGTGAAATCTGTGGCGCTGGCTGCGGCAGTAACGGCGCGGCAATCTTTCCAAGAATTCGATCGACGGTTGCACGCGCACGTTTAGCAGCTGAATAAGTACGTGGATGCTTATCGGAGATAATCACAAATACGTATTCTCGATCGCCTGATTCAATGTAACCAGCTAGGTTGGTGGTTCCATTGAGCGTCCCTGTCTTTGCCTTCACTAAGCCAATTGCTTCTGGGGCTGTCTTTGTAAAGCGATCTTTCAGTGTTCCCGTAATACCACTAATGGGTAGCCCATTTACTACTGGTGCGAATTGAGGTTCATTGCGTATCTTCACTAGTAACGAACCAACCTGAGCGGCTGTAATGCGATTGTTGTGCGATAAACCGCTGGCATCTTTGACTAATAGCGATGATGAGTTAATTCCATAGGTTTCGAGAATTCCAGCAAAAGTAACGGCGACGCCTTCTTCATCAAATGGTTCACCAGCCTCAAGCGCTGCCAGGCGCGCTATTCGCTCTGTTAGAACGTTATCGCTCCAGGTGAGGAAAAATGCCAGCATGCGCTGTAACTCTGGAGAGCTGGATTGGAGAATCTCTTCACCTTTAAGTTCTTGCGCTTGCCGAGCATTTACCCGCTTTAGCGATGCTGTTATTCCTTGCTTCTTGTAGAAGGCTTTAATGTGAGCGACTTCTTGCGAGTACAGATTTGTATAGTAAATAGTCACCTTGGTTACTGGTTCCTCATTTGCTTCAATCAAAGATGAGAGCGAGTTGTACTCAATACGTGGCAGAGAAGTCCTACCTAAGCGCACCGCTTCTTTATGGTTAAAGCTCATCCATGGATCGCGCGAGCCTTCAATGACCAAAGTGCGAGTCTGCTGACCTAATGAGACGGTGGTAGTAAATGTCTCATTTGGCGCAAAATAGGTGAGCGCAGAAACTGCCGCAAGAATCTTTTGAACAGATGCGGGTTTACGTAGCGAATTGGAGTTCTTAGCAAAGACAACTTCACCTGTTGTCTGGTCAATAACAATCGCGGAAGGGTTAGCTAACTCTTTCTTTGAAATATAGCGTTCAAATATGCTGGCAACTGAATTTGGCTCAAGTGATTGTGCACTCGGCACCAAAAGGGCAGGAAGAATGAGGGCTGCGCAGAGGGCAGTACTTATCCTTCTCAATGGTTGCAAGGGTCAATTACCAGAGGTATGCCAGAAGCACGTTAAGAACGGTTAGACCCAACATGGTTGCCCAGACAGAGTTCTTGATCGAATCCTTCTTGAAATTCTTAAATCCCAACGCCAAGATAACGCCGAGTACAAGTGTCTTCACACCAATTTTCATATGGTTGATTTCTTCGTCGTTGGCTTGATCCCATAGCCCGACCATTATGAGCGCTGCAACGAAGGCAGTAAGAGTTGCATGAACAACACCTGGATTTAGCTTCTTTGGGTTCTTATTGATTTGCAGGATAAGCAGAGCCAAAATAGCGAGAACGCAGAGCATATGAATGCCGAAAGCGATGTGATAGATAATTTCCATGGTTACTCCTTGGTGAAATCGTTGAGTTAAGTTTAGAGTGCATCCATGGAAATCAATACACCTGCAGTCATTGGGCCAGGTGAATTTTTCCCGGTAGTTGGGGTCGGACCTCACCCACAACCTTGGCCTACTGGTCCTCAATTTGATCCAGAGCTACTTGAAAATGGAGATCGACGAAATGTCCTCGATCACTACCGATACTGGAGCGTTTCAGCGATAGTGGAAGATTTAAACTCAAAGAGACATAAATTACAGATTGCTATTGAGAATTGGCAGCATGATCTCAATATTGGTTCAGTTGTTCGTACTGCAAATGCATTTAATGTCTCAGCAGTCCACATCATCGGTAAGCGCGACTGGAATAAGCGTGGAGCAATGGTTACCGATAGATACCTCACTGTGATTCATCATCCAACAATTGCAGATTTTTCGACATGGTGTGCCGAACATAAAGTTCCAGTAATTGGAATCGATAACGTGCCATCTTCAAAGCATTTAGAGGGTGCGCAACTGCCTGAAGAATGTGTACTGCTCTTTGGGCAAGAGGGCGCCGGAATGTCAGATGAAGGTATCGCTGCCTGCGAAGTGCTCTACGCCATTGAACAATATGGCTCTACTCGATCAATGAACGCTTCTGCAGCTGGCGCTATCGCTATGTATCACTGGGCGCTGCAACATCTACCTCGCCAGCTTTAATCCATAACCTCGCGAACAGATGCCAAGCGACGATCTACTTCATTAGCCTCATCGATGCGGCCTAGCTGGCGCATTACTGTGGACATACGAGTCTCGATATCCATAATGAACTCAAAGTCCTTAGGCTCATCATCGGCAACTATCTGCAGCACATTATCGAGCGAAGCTAGCCCATCTTCGAGCTTATTTAAGAGAATCTCTGCTTTACCGTATTCAAAGAGCGCAAATGTTTCACGTCGGTGATCATGCGCTGTCTCAAAGACATCGATAGCTTTGCGTGCAGCTTCTAAAGCTTTCTCGCCTTCGCCAATTTCAATGTAGCAAGAAGCAATCTTCTGATCACAACGTGCGACGTGAATGACTTCCTTCTCTGCTTTAAACATCTTGCGCGCCTCAGAGAAACAGATAATTGCTTCGTTGTAATTCTTAAGTTCGCGTTGTGCGCAACCAATAAGGTGCATATCGTTAGCTGCACCGATTGTGTTGCCATCGACTAAATGTTCTTGGGAACATTCATACATAGTCTCGATGACTTTTTCATAATTCTTTGATGAGTACCACCATTCACCCAATGTGCAGGCGAGTTCAAGTGCAATAGGTGATTTGTTCTCGCGCAATATTGCAACAGCTTGGCTCATGGCAGTTGCTGCTTCATCCATACGCTTAAGCTGATTGAGGTTGTAACCAATTGCAGAGTAAGCCTGCGCTAAACCTTCTTTTGGAGCAGATTCACCTAACTCAGAGAAGATATCTCGAGCAGTTTCGGCGAGCGCGAGCGCTTCGTCGTATTGCCCGCGCGCAAAGATGCGAGCGCTAAGCTCGTAATATGTATTGGCGCGCTCTTCGCCTTGAACTTCAGGGATTCGATCCCAGAGCATCTCTTCAGTTACTAGTTCGTCCTGGCCTTCGTCATCGCTCATCTAAAGACCTCCCGCTCCACTTGAAGATTCCTGCACTCTAGACCTAACGCCCCATCCCAGGCCGATATTTCCGTGTGAATAGGCGAAGAATTCGTGCCTTCTGCCCTCGAGATGCAGATGCAAACGATTTGCATTAACCTTTTCCTATGCATATTCCTGATGGGTTTATCGATATCCCAACCTCAGCAGCCTTTGCCGCAATCGCCGCAGGCGCCGTCGCCGTCTCGCTCAAGGGAGCCAAGTCATCACTCGATGACAAGACCGCACCTCTTGCCGGACTCACTGCCACATTTATCTTTGCAGTGCAGATGCTTAACTTCCCAGTTGCTGCTGGAACAAGTGGCCACTTACTTGGCGCAGCGCTTGCCACTGTTTTAGTTGGACCGTATGCCGCAACGCTTGCGATCACCATCGTCTTGTTATTACAAGCACTGCTCTTTGCAGATGGTGGGCTGAGCGCGCTCGGACTCAGTGTATTTAATATGTCTATCGTCGCCGTCTGGGTCAGTTACGCAATCTTTCTTCTTGTTAAGAAAATCCTTCCGAAGACCAAATCTTCAGTTACAGCAGCCGCTGGAATTGCTGCAGTGATTTCTGTTCCGGCTGCCGCAGCTAGCTTTGTCTTGCAATATGCCATCGGCGCAAATGCAACTTTCTCAGTCTCATCAGTATTGGCTGCAATGGTTGGCACACACATTCTTATTGGAATCGGTGAAGCGCTCATCACTGTCTTCGCTGTTGGTGCTGTCTTGGCTAGCCGCTCTGATCTCGTTTATGGATACAAGAATCAGAAGTCATCTTTGGAAATTAGGAGCGCAGCATGAAGCAGAAGACTTTTCTAATCTCAGGCTTTATTGCTTCTCTCTTTCTTGCTGGGGTTGTCTCTTTCTACGCCTCTTCCAACCCAGATGGCTTAGAGAAAGTTGCTGAAGACATTGGCTTTATCGAAACCGCGAAAGAGAATACAAATGCCGATGGCGTTCTTGCTGATTACGGCGTTAAAGGCGTAGATAACGAACGCCTTTCCGTAGGGGCCGCAGGCGTCATCGGTGTAATTGCCACAGGAGTTATCTCAACTGGACTATTTATGCTGGTCCGCCGCAAGCCTGGGTCTGAAAAATAAAGCCTCACACGCAAGATTTAGATCTCGTACATTCGCACGGCCACCACCACGGCCATGATGTAGGTGAGCGTCTCTATCTCCATCGCCACTCTGTTACGCACTCACTTCCTGCTCACGTAAAGATCATGACTGTTCTGGCCTTTATCTCGGTCTCAGTATCAACGCCCATTACTCGCTGGCCTGCCTTTGTAGCCTTCTTTCTTCTCTTGGTAACGGCAGCGCTAGCAAGCAAGATTCCATTGCTGCTGCTCTTTAAGCGCGCACTGATCGAAATTCCCTTCATCTTCTTCGCCATCTTGATGCCTTTCTTTGGCACAGGTGAGAAGTTTG
>CAZSWE010000077.1:0-4714 GCA_964610715.1 uncultured Candidatus Planktophila sp. | reverse complement strand
GCAATAACCGTAAGCCTTATGCCTTAGCCATGTTGATGGTCATCTTCTGGTTTGTCCTTACAGGAGTATTTGGACCTCTCTTCGGCAAGCTCTCTTCAGTACAAGAAAATAACAACTCATCATTCTTACCAAAGGGCGCCGAGGCGACACAGGCATCTGAGGTAATCCAGACTTTCTCAGGAAAAGACTCATTTAGTTTTCCGACCTTGGTTCTCTTTGAAGGTGCAGCAACTCCAGCAGCTCTAGCTGCAATTAATGGTCATCTCGATGAGATCGGTGCGCTGACTCTTGCCGGCACAGATGCCAAGATTTCAGATTTTGTCGCGCCAGGGCAACGAATCTCTGCCTTTCCGTCAGAAGATGGCAAAGCAATTCTGGCCAATATTCCGCTAGACGGAAATGCGATTGGTGAAGTCTTGTCTAACGATGAGCCAGTACTGCCAGCGATTGTTGAGGCGATTCGTGAAGACATTGCGCCCATTGCGAAGGCAAGTAACTTAACGCCGTATGTGACTGGTCCTGGAGGATTGCTCGGCGATCTCTTTGGTGCCTTTGGTTCGATTGACTCTACCCTGCTCTTAACAACGCTTTCGGTAGTTGCTGTGATTTTGATTGTTGTCTATCGCTCGCCGATTTTATGGATCATTCCGTTGTTATCGGCGCTCTTTGCTTTAACGATGGCTGGCGGAATCGTCTACCTGCTTGCAAAAAATGACATCATCGATGTTGATGGTCAATCTCAGGGAATTCTCTCTGTACTTGTCATCGGCGCTGCCACGGATTACGCGCTCCTTCTGATTGCGCGATATCGAGAAGAACTGCACCTGCATGAGAATCGCTTCGATGCTATGCGCGCTGCCTACAAAGGCGTGTGGGAGCCAATCGTGGCTTCCGGTTCAACAGTGTCTATCTCACTTCTCATTCTTCTCTTCAGCCAGTTAACTAACACAGCAGGCCTCGGACCTGTTGGTGCCATCGGAATCGTCTGTTCCATGATCACGATTTTGACCTTGCTGCCAGCTTTCCTTTTAATCTTTGGACGTTGGATTTTCTGGCCACGTCGCCCTGAATTTGATGGCGATGATCATGTACTTTCAGGAACTTGGGCCAAGGTAGGAAACACAATTGGACGCAATCCACGAAAGGCGTGGGTTATTTCAGGTGTGATTCTTCTCGGTTTTGCCTTTACTTCAACAACGCTTAAGGCAGATGGAATTGGAACTGTCGATACCTTTACAACCAATCCTGAATCAGTAGTCGGACAGAAGTTGTTGGTCACTCACTTCCCAGGGGGAGAAGGTGATCCAACTCAGATTGTTGTGAACGTCGATAGAATTGGCGCAGTAACTGCCGCGGTGCAGAACGCACCGGGTGTGACAACAGTTGCTCCAGCTCTCGATGGATTTGCAGCGCCAGGCCAACCAACGCCTCCAGTCAAAGTCGTTAATGGCAAGGCAATTCTCAACGTCACCTTAGATAAGGCTCCAGATAGCGTGGAAGCTTCTAACGACATTCCTCGTATTCGTGAACTCGCTAAGGAAGCTGACCCAACGGCTCTCGTGGGCGGTACAAGCGCGGTCTCTTTCGATATTCGAAAGGCTAACGATCGAGATAATAAATTGATTATTCCGATCATTCTCTTTGTTATCACCATCATTCTTGGAGTACTGCTGCGAAGCATTCTCAGCGCAGCGCTGCTCCTTGGAACCGTGGTCCTCTCATACTTTGCAACGCTGGGAGTCTGTGCACTGGTCTTCAACCACATCTTTGGTTTTGCTGGCGGTGATACCTCGTTCCCACTCTTTGCTTTCATCTTCCTTGTTGCATTGGGTATCGATTACAACATCTTCTTGATGACGAGAGTCCGTGAGGAGTCAATCAAGATCGGCACTCGTGCCGGTGTTATCAAAGGTCTCACCGTGACAGGTGCTGTGATTACCTCTGCCGGAATTGTGTTGGCAGCGACCTTCGCAGTGCTAGGCCTGCTTCCACTCGTGCCGCTTGCTCAACTCGGTTTCGCGGTTGCATTTGGCGTGCTCCTCGACACCATCATCGTCCGCTCAATTCTGGTTCCCGCTCTCGTCCATGAGATCGGTCCAAAGATTTGGTGGCCTTCAAAATTACAGAATAAGTAGCCTGACATGCGCGTTGGGATTGCAGGATATGGCCTAGCTGGCCGCTCATTTCATGGCCCCTTACTCAAGGGCGCTGGCTTTGAGGTTGCTGCAATCCTTACAACGAATTCCACTCGTGCGCGTCAAGCAAAAGAGGATTTTCCCCTTGTAAAAATTGTTGAAAATTTTGCAGATCTCTTACTTCAAGATTTAGATCTTGTTGTTATTGCTACAGCAAATAAAGCGCATGCAGAACAAGCGCTAGCTGCAATCGAAGCGGGCATCCCTGTAGTTATTGATAAGCCGGCAGGGCGAACGGTCGCTGAAACGCAAGCAATATTTGCAGCAGCTAACAAAGCCGGAGTGCCAGTCACGGTCTTCTATAACCGAATTTGGGATAGCGATGCGCTGACGATTAAGAAGGTACTGACGCAGGGCCTGATCGGTAAACCCTTCCGTTTGGATTCTCGCTTCGAACGTTTTCGCCCACAGTTAAATCCAGCTTCATGGCGTGAGAATGAGAGCCCGGAAAATGGTGGAGGGTTACTTCTTGATCTGCAGACTCACTTAATCTCTACCGCTCTCGACTGGTTTGGATCAGCGCAACTTGCAAGTGCGCAGATTCGCAGTATTCGTGGCAACTCTGAAGATGATGTGGTTCTGACTTTAAAACACGATTGCGGTGTTGATTCCTATCTTTCCGCTAGCGCAATTGCCGGAAACCCAGGGCCGCGCATTCGACTCTTAGGCACAGAAGGCGCCCTAGTTATTGAAGATTTAGATCCGCAAGAAGCGCTTTTACGAGCAGGTGAATTTCCTGAGGGAGGAACTTGGAAGGTGCCGACTACCTCTCGCGCATTTATCTACAAAGGCGATGCGAAGGAAGAGATCACCGGGGTACCTGGAAACTATGGCGCCTTCTATCTCGCCGTAAAGGCTGCACTTACCGATGGAGCTGCCTGGCCTATCTCACAAGAAGAGGTTTTAGCTGTTGCAAGGATTATCGATAGAGCTCGTGAAATAAATGCTCGATAAAGAGGTAACAGTAATTGGTGCAGGACTTGCTGGACTGAGCGCTGCGCTTACTTTGCAGGAAGCCGGATGCTCGGTAAGAGTGATTGAATCCAGTGATCGCGTTGGAGGGCGGGTAGCTACCGATGTCATCGATGGCTTCACTCTTGATCGTGGCTTTCAGCTCATTAACTCACAGTACCCAGAGCTAAAGAGGCTGAAGGTAATGGATGAAGTTGATTTCATTGCAGCACCGCGTTCGGTAGAAGTTTCGTTAGGTCAGGACCGGATAGTCCTCGGAGATCCAAGAAGCCATCCACTCTCAGCGCTCACATCAAAGACAGGTTCGCTGAGTTCTAAGGTGAATTTCCTCCGATACTTGTATTCACACTCCAATAGCGCTCTCAGCGTTGAGGATGAATTACAAAAACTTGGAGATCTTTATCAGAGAGTGCTTCGTCCATTTTTGACGGGGGTTTTTCTCACATCACCAGCTCACGTCAACGCAGTCAATGGCAAGGAGATCATCCGCTCATTTATCTCGGGTAAGCCAGGCATCCCTGCACAAGGAGTAGGCGCACTTGCCGCAGCGTTGGCTAAGAGAATTACAAATATTGAGCTTGGGCGCAATATCAATTCACTGAACGAGCTAGCAGGCCCAGTCATTGTTGCAACCGATGTTACGACTGCAGCCCAACTATTGGATATGACGAGCGTTCCAAAACTAGCCGCTAGTACAACTTGGTATCACGAAGTTTCCCAGGAGTTAACTTCTTCCAAGTGTTTGGTCATCGATGGTCAAAAGCGTGGGCCAGTGGTTAACTCGATAGCAATCTCGAATCTTGCACCGACGTATGCGCCGGCAGGCAAAGCTCTGCTCTCTTCGACAACTGTTGATTTTGCCTCCGAGTCTGAGGTGCGCCGCCATTTAGCTTTGATCTGGGGAACGCAGTCATCAGAGTGGTCGCTAATTGCGAAGTATGAAATTCCAAAATCGCTACCGATATTTGCGCCAGGTGCTCAGGGAGTAACTTCAGCAAAGGTGGCTACAAAGATCTACGTTGCAGGAGATTACAGAAGTGCGCCTTCACAAAACGGTGCGCTGTTATCAGGGCGCTTGGCCGCGGAAGAGTTACTCTTCGATGAGCGCAGTTAGCGCGTTGGTGATGTGCGGGTAATCCCACGTAAATCCAGCGTTGGTAAGTTCTTGTGGCATGACCTTCTTACTACCCAAGATCTCGCTCGAGAAACCACCTAGTGCAATCTTTAGGCCTATAGCTGGTGCTGGAAAGAGAGCTGGACGGTGCATTGCGCGCGCAAGAGCTGAAGTAAATTCCTGATTAGTAACTGGATTTGGAGAGGTGAGGTTTACTGGTCCTTCGATCTTATTTTCAAGAAGGAATGAGATTGCGCGAATTACATCGTGCAAGGTAATCCAGGACCACCACTGCTTACCATTACCAAGTTTTCCACCAAGTCCTAAGCGAAATAGTGGAAGTATCTTGCCAAGCGCTCCACCGGTTGGATCTAGAACTAAGCCAGTGCGAATCTTTACTGTTCTCACACCTTGCGCTAAATCCGCTGCAGCC
>CAZSWE010000076.1:0-4767 GCA_964610715.1 uncultured Candidatus Planktophila sp. | reverse complement strand
CTACTGGTGGTTGCAAAATTCCGATTGATTTAATTGATGCAACAAGTTCTGCCATTGCCTCTTCATTAAAGACTGTGCGAGGCTGACGTGGGTTTGGGGAAATCTGAGAAACCGGAACTTCATTCTGTTGCGCAACTTCAGTGCCAGCAACTGTGAGTGAAGTTGGAATAAGTGAATCAAGATTGGTGCCAAGACCGCCGCGCTTAGTTGCCATTATGCAATTCCGCCTTTGTAATGGATGCTGACAACATTTGAATTAAATTTGGAATCGAAGTCGTTTTCTATTACGGGCTTTCCACGTTCTGCAATTTCGCGTGCAACCTGCATATAGGCAATTGCTCCTGGTGAGAGCGGATCGTATGTCATCACAGTCTGGTTATATGAAGGCGCCTCTGAAACACGTACTGCGCGCGGAATCGGAATATCAATTAACTCATTAGGAAAATGTGAGCGAACATTTGCTGCAACATCATTAGATAAACGTGTACGTGAATCAAACATAGTTAAGACAATCGTAGAAAGATTTAGGTTTGGATTTAAGCGCTTCTTCACAACTGAATAAGTTTCAAGTAGTTGAGATAAACCTTCGAGCGCGTAGTACTCAGTTTGAATTGGGATCAACAACTCTTTCGATGCAGCAAATGCATTGATAGTTAATAAACCAAGTGATGGTGGGCAATCGATAAAGATGTAATCGTAATTTGCACTCACCTCATCGATTGCGGCTTTCAATTGCAACTCTCGCGCAACCATTGAAACTAAATTAATTTCCGCATTCGCTAGCGATGTATTTGATGAGACGCAATCAAGGGCGGGAAAACCTGCAACCTTCTTTACAACTTCACTCATCGATGAGTTGCCCATTAATACTTCATAGACACCAGCGCTATCACGATGTTCAACACCGAGGGCGGTCGATGCATTGCCCTGTGGATCTAAATCGATGACCAAGACCCGAAGGCCGCCCATCGCCATTGCTGCTGCAATATTGACGGTGGTGGTGGTCTTGCCGACCCCACCCTTCTGGTTGGCCACGGTAAAGATCCGGGTTGAGGCTGGCTTTGCCATCGCCTCTTTGAGGCGGCGAACCCCCACTACCTTCGCGGGTGTTTCACGTGAAACTTCGTCAGCCATAGACGAATCTAAGCACGCAACCTAGGCGCCTTTGCGCAGCTCGACTATCCGTCCGAGCCCAATCCCCTCTAACTCAATCTCATGTAGGACGGCGTTCTTCACGCCCTCCATCTCAGCAGCCGCCGATTCACCCTTCATTGCAAGGAGGGCGCCTCCAGTTTTGACCATATGCCAGCTGATCTTCTTAAGCTTCTCGAGAGGGGCAACAGCCCTTGCGGTGACGAAATCTGCGCTCTTCTTTACATCCTGGGCTCGCCCGCGGATGACCTCAATATCGAGGCCAGCGGTCGCCTCCTTCAAAAATTCGACTCTACGCTCAAGGGGTTCGATTAAGGTAACCTTCAAGTCAGGTCTGGCTAGGGCTACCACTATGCCGGGTAGGCCCGCCCCTGATCCGATATCGAAGAGGGATGCCCCTTGTGGCAGCAGCTTGGTGACTGGTAGGCAGTTAAAGATATGGCGATCCCAGATGCGTTCGCCTTCTCGGGGTCCGATGAGGCCGCGCTCAATACCTGCGCTCGTGAGAAATTCGGCAAATGCCCGGATTTGCCCTTGACGCTCTGGGAAGTAGCGGCCGACTAGCCCCTCTACTGAATGTTCCACGTGAAACAGGCTATGCCGGGTAGATGACTACGAAGCGGTTTGGATCTTCGCCATCAGATTCTGAGGTCAGCCCCAAGGTCTGGATTGTGTCGTGGATGATCTTGCGCTCAAAGGCGTTCATTGGATCAAGCTTGATTGAGTTGCCGGTGGTCTTCGCCTCTTCTGCCATCTTCTCAGCCAAAGCAGTCAGTTCCTTACGGCGGCCTGCGCGGAAGCCTTCGATATCGAGCATCAAACGGCTGCGATCTCCGGTCGAGGTCTGAACCGCGAGGCGGGTCAGCTCCTGGATAGCATCCAAAACTTCACCTTCTGGGCCCACGAGGTGGCGGAGCTTGCCGCCAACGATCGCAAGAGATGCGCGCCCATTTTCGACATCGATATCGATATCTCCATCGAGGTCTGCAATATCGAGCAAGCCTTCTAGGTAGTCGGCGGCGATATCGCCTTCTTCCTCAAGCTTTGCCACGCTCTTTGGCGCCTTCGCCTCTCTAGGCTCAGTTGCTTCTACAGCTTCTTCTACAGTCTCAGTAACTTCTGACATCTGATGTCCCCTTTGTGGTATTTAAAGCGTTATTAATAGTAATTGTCTGTTTATTTCTTCTTCTTTTTCTTCTTTGGCTGCTTACGTTGGCCTTGGACCTCAGCTTGCTGCTCTTCGGTCTGGTCAATCTCATCGGTTGCTCCCGCCTTAGCGTCGAGCTTGTTCTTCGCTGCGCGCTTTCGCTGCAGCTCTTCATACGCCGGAGATCCTGGCGTTGGGTTTCGCTTAATGACGTAGTACTGCTGTCCCCATGTCCACAAGTTTGTAGTCGACCAGTAAATCAAAACTCCGACCGGAAAGTTAACGCCAGAGATAGCGAAAATTACTGGGAATGCGTACAACATAATTTTTTGTTGCTGCAACATCATATTGTTACTTGCATCCATCTTTGGCATGCCCTTAACCATCAACTGACGCTGTGTTGTAAATGTTGTCGCTGACATAAAGATGATCAAAAGAACAGTAACGATTTTTACTGTTGTATCAGGTGAACCTAAGAAGGTCTGTGAAATCTTTGCACCGAAGAATGTTGCTTGTGCTGCTGAATCTAGATACTCACCTTTAAGGAATCCACGTGCGATTGGCGCTGATACGCCTTCATCTGTCTTTGCAGCGATTCCATTAAGAACTGTAAAGAGTGCGAAGAAAATTGGTGCTTGCGCAAGAATTGGAAAACATGATGCAAGTGGGTTTGTCTTATGCTCTTTGTAGAGCTTCATCATCTCTTCTGATTGCTTCTGGCGATCATCTTTATACTTCTTCTGAATCTCTTTCATCTGTGGCTGCAGCGCAGTTAGTGCGCGTTGTGACTTAATCTGCTTTACAAAAAGTGGAATCAAAATGATTCGGATGAGAACCACAAGGCCCATGATTGAGAGAGTCCATGTCACGCCAGAATCTGTACCGAATATAGGCGTGAGACCTTTATGGATAAGGACAATAACTCCTGATACGAAGTTATAGAGAGGATCGAGAATAAAACCCATTAGAGAGCGCCCACCACTTCTTTTTTATCGCTCTTACGAGCATCTGCAGAATCGAGGTATTCATCAACGTAATCAACGCCGCCATGTGACCATGGGTTGCAACGCATCAACCGCCATGCCGCCATGCCCACACCTTTAACGCCGTAACGTCGAACAGCTGTGATCGCATAGTTAGAACATGATGGGTAATACTTACAGCGAGGTGATGAAACAGATGAGAACGCTTGGTAGATGCGCACAGGAATTGCAAAAAGTAGGCGCATCATTTGCTTGCCACCTTTGCGCTCTTTGCGGAAAGCTTTGAGATAAGTTCGAGAATTTCAGGAGCGATGCTCTTATCGCCATCTTGCTTTAGTGCGCGGATAACTAGAAGTGAACCGGTTGGAAGTGTCGAAATAGTTGGCGCAACCGCGTGGCGAATTTTTCGAGCTAGGCGATGGCGAGCAACAGATCCGCCGACAGATTTATTAATGATGAGTCCACATTTGGCAGAGTCGTTATTTGTGACAGGTGAGATGTAGAGATATCCAACAAAGTGTTCAGTGGTAACTCGAACCCCGCTCTTTGTAGCGCGAGCGAAATCAGAGCTTGCAGTTAAACGTGCGCCTTGAGGAAGCACGAAGATCCCTTAGCTGCTCTTAACCTTACGCAGAGAGCTTTGCGCGGCCCTTGGTGCGGCGAGCAGAGAGAATTGCACGTCCTGCACGGGTAGCCATGCGGGCGCGGAAGCCATGCTTCTTGGCGCGGCGACGCGTATTTGGCTGGAAGGTGCGCTTTGTCATGAGAACTCCAAAATCTGTGAGGCGCGCTTGCGCCTGGTGCGGTTGATCGGTTAGAAATACGGGGGAAGCAAGGAGGCAACAGTACGTTTGTGGATAGCCGCTGGTCAAACTCGCCGATTGGCCCCCCTTCGACCCTTTAGGTGTGGATAACCACTTGCTATTTAGCCAAATGAGGTCTACTTTGCGGGTTCTCCACAGGCATCCGTCGAAATCGGTCTGATTTAGAGGCTAAACCCCTACTTTAGACCACAGCCTGTGGATAACATTGTGGATAGACCTGGGGGCTAAAAATGGCAGTTGTAGATGTTGAACTGTCCGAGCTCTGGGCCCGCGTCGTAGACCATGTCTCGGCCGGCGAGCCTCAGCATCGCGCCTTCTTGGCGATGACCAAGCCTCTAGGTCTTCTACAAAAAGAAGGTGGGGCCACCAGCCTTCTCGTCGCTGCCCCAAATGCCTTCGCTAAAGATGTTCTCGAATCCCGTCTTCGCACAGTTGTTAACGAAGTCCTCACCGCCGAACTTGGTGAAAAGGCCAATATCGCTGTGATGGTCGATGAAACCATCGAACTCGAAGATCTGCCTGCGCCAACTGTCACTATCGAAACAGTGGCAGCTCGCCCAGGTACAGGTCGCGAAGAAGAGACAGTCCGTAAATCAGATGAGCCATCTCAATTAAATGCGCGCTACATCTTTGAAACTTTTGTTATCGGTGCATCAAATCG
>CAZSWE010000075.1:0-4810 GCA_964610715.1 uncultured Candidatus Planktophila sp. | reverse complement strand
GA
Organism: uncultured Candidatus Planktophila sp.; assembly: GCA_964610715.1. Lineage (GTDB taxonomy): Bacteria > Actinomycetota > Actinomycetes > Nanopelagicales > Nanopelagicaceae > Planktophila. Next base: position 4,808 of record CAZSWE010000075.1, on the reverse strand, counting down.
GCTTAAGAAGATCTTGCCAGAAGAACAGATTTACCGAATTGATCACTACTTGGGTAAAGAAGCCGTTGAAGACTTGCTGGTCTTCCGCTTTGCTAACACGCTCTTTGAACCAGTCTGGAACCGTAACTATGTTTCAAATATTCAGATCACAATGGCAGAAAGTTTTGGAATCGAAGGCCGTGGCAAGTTCTATGACGGCGTAGGTGCAACCCGAGATGTTCTGCAGAATCATATTTTGCAGGTATTGACCATGCTGACGATGGAGCCGCCGATTGATATGGGCTCTGAAGCGATGCAGAACGAGAAGATCAAAGTGCTCTCTGCAATTCGCGATATCAATAAGAATGATGTTGTTCGCGGCCAATTTGATGGTTATCTCGATGAAGCAGGTGTTGCCGAGAATTCAGATACTGAAACCTTCGTTGCAATGAAATTATTTATCGATAATTGGCGCTGGGCTGGTGTGCCAATCTACCTGCGCACAGGAAAGAAATTGGCTGAGACAGTTCTCGAAGTCATCGTTGAGTTTAAGCAGCCACCACGCGCGCTCTTTGGTAGTGGGGCTTCAAATCAGGTGCGCTTTAGATTAGGTGCAAAAGATGGCGTCGATATTTCACTACAAGCCAAGAAGCCTGGCACCAAACTAGTAACTGAAACTGTCGATTTGTCAGTTGAATTCGTTGCTGAATTCGGTGATCGCCAAGGGCCATACGAGCGTCTGTTGCGCGCTGCCATGTTGGGAGATCACTTTAGATTCACTCGTATCGATGCAGTCCTTCACTCATGGCAGATTTTGGAAGATCTCTTAAAGAATCCAAACGCTGCAGAAAGTTATGAAGCCGGCACATGGGGACCTGAATCTGCACAGCTACTAGTTCCAGGTGGATGGGCCCCCGTTGGCAGCGAGGCAGAACAACTAAAGGATTTACATCTGTAACTTTTGCTTAGTCGCGCGATTGCCCAGATTTATGGGTGTATCGCCCTAAGAAGTCAGCTTTCATATCGAAGAAATTGCCATCAATAATGGACTGTCTTATTTGATCAACTAGCCTGACGATAAATCTCTCGTTGTGAATTGTGGCAAGAGTTCCGGCGAGCATCTCTTTGCTGCGGAATAAGTGGCATAGATAGGCGCGTGTGTAGTTGGTACAGGTGTAGCAGTCACACTCATCATCAATTGGATTAAAGTCACGAATATACGGTTGGTTTGAAACGTTAAATCGACCAGACATTGTGTAGACCGCGCTGGTGCGGGCAATACGAGAGGCCAGTACGCAATCGAAGGTATCAACCCCATTTTCCACTGCTATAAAGAAATCTTCAGGGGCGCCGATACCTAGTAAGTGCTTAGGTTTTTCTTGAGGCAGCGTTGAGTTAACCCATCCAACAATGGTCCCGAGAGAATCTTTATCAAGTGCGCCGCCAATTCCAAATCCATCAAATGAGACTCCAGAAGATGTCATCGAGCCTAGATCTGATGCGGCTTTCTTACGTAGATCTTCATATTGCGCGCCTTGGATAACACCAAAGAGCGCTTGATAAGGCTTTCCGACTCGCGCTTCGGTCAGACGAGCATGTTCATCGAGGCAGCGGATGGCCCAGTCATATGTGCGTTGCATCGCCAGCTCTTGATAGGGGCGAGTGTTGTGCAAGGTTGTGCATTCATCGAAGGCGAACATGATGTCTGCGCCTAATTTATGTTGAATCTGCATAGAAACTTCTGCGGTAAAACGATGCATAGAACCGTCAAGGTGGCTTTTAAAGGTCACACCCTCATCATCAACATGGGCAAGTCGCTCTTTATTTTTGGCAATAACTTGATCAGAGCGAAAAGTCTGCGCATCCATGGCGAGAACCTTTTTAAAGCCAACTCCGAGAGATAAGACTTGAAAGCCGCCGCTATCTGTGAAGGTCGGCTTATTCCAATTCATAAAGGCGCCAAGTCCGCCTGCTTCATCGAGGACATCAGGGCCGGGCTGTAGATAGAGGTGGTACGCATTTGCGAGCAGTGCTTGTGCCCCGAGATCTTCCATTGCCTCAGGCAGAACAGTTTTTACATTTGCCTTAGTTCCAACAGGGATAAAGGCGGGAGTCTGAATATCGCCATGTGGGGTTGAGATAGTTCCTACGCGAGCAAGCCCTTTATCTGGCGCATGGTTAATCGTGAAGGAGAAGCCTGCCTCAGAATCCATGTTGCATATTGTGGCAGAGTAATAGACTGTCCAAATGCCTCAATTCAAATTAAGAGATGGTCGCGAACTAGAGATTCTCGATAATGGAATCAATTCAGAGCGCGCCATCGTTTTCCATCATGGAACACCGGGCCATGCCAGCGCATGGTCGCCATGGTTAGAAGAGGCAGCGCTTTCTGGAGTTCGCGCAATTTCATATAGCCGCGCCGGATATGGCACAAGTGATCGCAACCCAGGCCGCAGCGTTATCAGCATCAATAACGATATTGCACAGATTCTTGATGCCAAGAACATTTCAAAATTTGTCTCTATCGGTTGGTCAGGTGGTGGGCCGCATGCGCTCGCCAATACCTTTGAGCCTCGCAACGTTGGAGCAATTTCACTTGCTGGAGTAGGCGCATTTGGCGCTGCAGATTTAGATTTTCTCGAAGGTATGGGCCCTGAAAATCATGATGAATTTGGCGCTGCCTTAAAGGGCGAAGCGGTGATTACACAGTGGATGAATGAAAATGCCGTACCAATGAAGCAGGTAACGGGCAGCGATATTCGCGAAGCTTTTGGTGGACTTATTGGGGATGCTGACAAAGCAGTGCTCGAAGGCGCAGTTGCAGATGAGATGGCAGCAACGATGCGTAATGGTTTGGCTGTCAGTTTTGATGGTTGGATTGATGACGATCTAGTCTTTATTAAGCCGTGGGGTTTTGATCTTGCAGCCATTACTAAGCCCGTCATTCTCTGGCAGGGCGATGATGACTTTATGGTTCCTCACGCACATTCATACTGGCTAGAAAAACACATTCCAACAGCGAAACTCTCCTTTATTCCAGGCCATGGCCATATTTCACTAGGTGAAAAATACAAACCCGAGATACTCAAGCAGGCGCTGGAGCTATTGGGATAAATGCTCTTTAAGGAATTTACAACTTTACTTAACCCGCAATCTCGCAAAATAGTTTTTGGTATTTGCCTCAACGCTATTGGCGGCGGAATGACCCTCTCGCTTCTCTTGGTCTACTTACATGACATGCGCGGCTTTACCAATACCTTTGGCGGGTTACTGCTTGCCTATGGCTCAATCGTTTCGATTGTGACTAGTACGCCCATGGGTGCGCTGGTAGATCGAGTCGGACCTAAGAAGGTGATGATTGGCGGACTCTTAGTTAACTCAGCAGCAGCTTTTTCTCTGTCGCAGGTAGAGACGCATTTTCAAGCAATCCTTGCCATCACATTTATCAATGCAGCAGGGCAAGCGATCTGGCCGAGCCAAACAGTCATTCTGACTCGCGTTACTCCCGTTGCAGATCGCCCCAAGATATTTGGCTTTAACTTTATGTTGCTCAACCTTGGGCTCGGTATGGGCGGGCTAATTTCATCTCTCATTATTCAAGAGGGCAATCTGCGCTCTTTTCAGATTATGTATTACGTGGATGCTTCGACATTTCTGCTCTATTTATTGGTGGTTTTAACGCTCAAAGGTGAGAACGTCAATCGCTATATACCTAAAGCGCATGAGCCCAAAAACGGCACCTATCGAGATCTCTTTGAAGTAAAGCCCCTGATGCTTTTGGGAATGGGCGGAATCATTCTCTTCACCTTTGGTTACGGAACTATTCAAGCGGGCGTGCCGGTCTTTGCCACACAGTTCTTAGATCTAAATCCAAAGTGGCTCGGCGTGATCTTTGGTGTAAACACACTTTCAATTGTTCTCTTTCAACCACTAGTCATGCGCATCCTTGAAAAGTATTCGCGCTACACAGCTCTGATCTCCATTGGAGTGATCTGGGCAGTGTCATGGATCTTTGTTGGTATCGCACCGCTCCTACCGCTCTTCGTTGCAGGTATTGCAATCTGCATGAGCCAATTAGTTTTTGCATTCGGCGAGATGGTGCAGGCGCCAACGATTCCAACTCTTGCTAACGAGTTAGCACCTGAACATATTCGTGGTCGCGCCAATGCGCTGATGAGTTTGCAATGGAGCGTCTCGGGCGTTTTAGGCCCTGCGATTACCGGCTTGATGTTGGGCGCAGATTTACCAGAGTTATGGGTTGCCACAATGTTCTTTGGTTGCTTTGCCTCAATACCAATCTTCTTGGCGATGAAGCGGCTAGCCCAAGTTAAGTAACTGGGTTAAGTAACTGGGTTAAGTAATTAGGCGATCTTGCCCGTTACTTCAATCAGCGAATCAACGCCGTTTGTGAGCAATACAGAGAGATCATCTCCGCTCTTGCCATCGCAAGAGAGTCCCCATGAGAACTTTGCTGTTGCACCGGATGCAAGTGGAGTTGTAGGAGCGCCTTCCATCTGATTGTCGCCATCAAAGATATCTACACATTCACCGGAAGAGGTCGAACCCTTAACGATCAATGTTGCCAGGTCGAGCTCTTTTCCTGAGTTATTTACAACAGTGAGGTCAAAACGTTCATTCTTATAACCTGGCAACATGCCTGAGGCGAACTTGCCTGGAGTAAAGGCTGCTGGAGAGGTAAGTGTGTAACTGACTTTGTCCGGGGTAACAACAGGTGCATCGAAACCGCCACTTGCCTGTGGCTTCTCTTCAACAGTTTCGACCAAAGTCTGATCATCAGTGCTTGCCGTTGAGTCTTCGCCTCCACACGC
>CAZSWE010000074.1:3564-5076 GCA_964610715.1 uncultured Candidatus Planktophila sp. | reverse complement strand
GCAATCATTCCTATGAAGGAGCGCGTTGTTGATATTAAGTACGACCCAGCGCGCATGTTTGCTGGAATCTTGAAGCGAGAAAAGCGCAACTAATGAGTTTGCTAATCCGCTGGGCGGTCCTCGCCTTTTCAATGTGGATTGCAACGCTTGTGGTTCCTGGAATCACTGTCGCGGGTGGCGTAACGACTTACCTGTGGGTGGCTCTTCTCTTTGGTCTGATTAACAGTTTCTTTGGATCAATTATCAAAGTCCTCACCTTTCCGGTTTCAATCGTCACCTTTGGGCTCTTTCTTCTTGTCGTAAATGCTGCGATGTTGTCCCTAACTGCGCGCTGGAGTGAAAAGCTTGAAGTCAATGGATTCTGGTCCGCTCTCTTTGCATCTCTGATCATTAGCGTGATTACAACAATCTTTAAATCCAGCAAGAAGTTGGTTTAACGCTGAAAGCGGTAGCGCTGGTAAGCCTCGGTGGAACCCTGGGTTCACTACTACGCTGGCTTGTTATTGAGAATGTCCCGTCAGAAGCTTTCGGAGTTTTTGTTGTAAATCAATTAGGTGTACTCGTAGCGGGAACTGTGGCCTATAAGTTGGCGTTAAGTGAAAGCAGGCGTACTTTTTGGATTAGTGGGTTTGCTGGTGGATTTACCACAATGTCTTCACTGGCTTTCCTAATGCAAAGCTCTAGCGTCCTATATGGATTCTTCTATGGATTGCTCTCGCTACTTATCTCCATCGCTATCTTAAAGCTTTTGAACCGGAAGGCCCCAGCATGAGGCTAACTCTCTTTATTCTTGGGGCCGGCATTGGAGCACCAGCTAGGTTCCTCATCGATAGATATTTTCGCAACAGACAATCCTTTCCTGTAGGCATCCTTGCTGTAAATGTTATTGGATCATTTATCTTGGGATTAACTCAGTTGAACTACTTCGTCTTGGGATTTAGTGGTGCATTCACAACGTGGTCTGCATTTGCACTTGATGTGAATAACTCAAGGAATAAATCCGCAATAGTAAATATTGTGCTGACTTTTACTCTTTCAATCCTAGCTATCTATTGCGGTATTGCTCTAGCGTCCTAAGATTTGTTTCATCCACTTTTCAATATCATCTGGATGCCGTGGAATATTCTCACTTAAATTGCGACAACCATCTGCTGTGACAACAACATCATCTTCAATTCGAATACCAATGCCACGGTATTCAGGTGCGAAGAGTTCGTCATCAGGTTGGATATAAAGACCTGGTTCGACAGTCAGAACCATTCCTTCGCGAAGAGGTGCATCGAGATACATCTCTTTACGCGCTTGTGCGCAATCATGAACATCAAGACCTAAGTGGTGGCTGACTCCATGAAGTGTCCAACGGCGATGTAAACCAACTTCAGGCTTGAGTGATTCCTCTGCCGTAACAGTAAGAACGCCCATGTCGGCTAAACCTTTAGCTAATACTTCTTGGCAGGCTTTATTGATCTCTGAGAAGAGCACGCCTGGCTTAATCGCCGCAAAGCCAGCTAG
>CAZSWE010000074.1:0-3464 GCA_964610715.1 uncultured Candidatus Planktophila sp. | reverse complement strand
GATGCATCAACGGCTGCCTGCAGCTCATCAATTTCATAAACATCTTTACAGAGTCTCTGCTCTGAAACAAAGGTTGCGAACTCTTCTTCACGGGCATGGGTCTTAACTTTCTGATCTACTAGCGCATCAACTGAACGAAGCGTCAGAGTCTCTTTACCGTCAGCAAGGAGCGCTTCCAGTTCAGATAGATGACGTGTATCAATTTGATATCTTGCTTTAGCTTCATCAAGTGTGAAGCGTCGTCCTACCCAGAGTTCTCCATATTTGGCATCGCGATAGAAAGCATCGGTATCACGTGTAGAACGAGGATTCATATAGAGATAAGTAATGTGTGAATCTCCAGATGGTTCAAGAACTAACACTGCTTCGGCCGTTGCATCGGCGCCCTGTACTCCGCTGTAGTACACATAAGCGCTATGAGGGCGATAGTTGTAATCAGTATCGTTAGCGCGAACTTTGTAGCCACCTGCAGGCAGAACAAGTCTGATTCCCTTAAACGCTTCAGACAAAACCTGGCGTCGTGTGAATGCATATGTAACAACTTCGAGTGGCGGCAAATCCCCCAGGTTTGAAGGCGTCCAACCCGACTTCATAAAGTTAGCAAATAGGTCAGAAGGTGCTTCATCGTGGATGCGCTTTGGCTTCTCGGTCGTCACATCTGCGTTCTCGTTATTCATATTTCAATCCTACGCTTATCAATCTCACATTTATAGGGTCTGCGCAGGGCAATATCCATTGGTAACCTTGCGAAATGCCCTCAATCTTTGAGACTGATGCTGCGCTAGACACGCTTGCAGCCACCGCAATTTCACAGACTAAAGAGTTGATGGCTCAATCTGAGAAGTTACGCGATCGTCGCGAAAAGGCGAGCCGCAAGCGAGTTGCTCGACTCTTTAAAGATCCAAAGGCAATTGAAGCGACAATCACACTTACCGATGAAGTAATGCGCATCAGCTCTGTGCAATCTTCATCTCGCATCTTTCGCCGTGCAGCTAAGAAAGCGAGCCTGGTTGGATTCGGTGCAGTCAATGCCTTCGGACTTCACTTTATTGGCGTGTTATCACGAGTTGTGCCAGGACCGATTGTTGGGGTCGTACACCAAAGAGTGCGTGCGCTTTCTAAAGATTTAATTCTTGCATCTGAAAGCGAAAAACTTTCTAAACATTTAGCAAAGCGCTCTACTAAAGGAATCTCTCTCAATATCAATGTATTGGGTGAGGCGGTTCTGGGTGATCACGAGGCAGAGCAGCGTTTTCAGTCAATTCTAGAAATGATGCGTCGCCCAGAAGTTAATTACATTTCAGTCAAACTCTCTTCCATCGTTGCCCAACTCATCATCATCGATGTGGACGGCTCTATTGATCGCGTCTCTGAAAAGATGCGAATCCTGTATCGCCAGGCGCAAGAGCATGGCGTCTTTGTAAACCTGGATATGGAGGAGTACAGAGATCTTCCAATGACTGTGGCTGCCTTTATGCGCGTGCTTGATGAAGATGAATTTGCTGCCATGAAGGCAGGAATCGTTCTGCAGGCCTATCTTCCTGAATCACATCACTTCTTCGGTGAACTGGTTACGTGGGCCAAGGCTCGCTATGAAAAAGCTGGCGGAACTATAAAAGTGCGCTTGGTAAAGGGTGCCAACCTTGCAATGGAGCGGGCAGAGGCTGAACTCCATGGCTGGAGCCCGGCGCCGTATCGCACCAAATCAGATGTTGACGCTTCATACGTGCGCTTAGTTGATGCTGCACTTCGCCCTGAGCATGCAAAGGCTGTTCGTATTGGAATTGCTTCTCACAATCTCTTCCACATGACTTGGGCGATTGAAGTCGCTAAGTCACGAGGAGTTCTAGAACAGATCGATATTGAAATGCTAGAAGGTATGGCCAATGCAGAAGCGCTTGCTGTCACACGAGCTGGTCACCCAGTTCTGCTCTATGCGCCCGTCACACGTAAAGATGATTTTGCAGCAGCGGTTGCATACCTAGTACGCCGCCTTGATGAGAATACTTCTGATGAAAACTATTTGAAGGCAGCCTTTGATATTGCCAAAAATCCAGCGAAGTTCGCTGATCAAGAGCAGCGATTCTTAAAGTCCATCGCTGAGCGCCACACAATTACCACTGAAACTCTGCGCCATGTTGAACATGGACAAGTGACGGGTCGTACCTTTGAAAATGAACCTAACGCTGATCCAACTGAGCCACGCTTTATCGCATCCGTTGAAAAAGCTATTAAGAAAGTTCGTGGAATTAAAGACCAAGAAATTCCACTTGTGATTAATGGCAAAGAAATTTTTACAAAAGAGCAAGAAGAGGGAAGTGACCCTTCCGATAATGGAAAAGTTTGGTACCACTACTCAGTTGGAACGGCTGCAGATGTAGATAACGCAGTTGCGACCGCTAAGAGCGCTCAGGCAAAGTGGAGCTCGCTCACCATCGAAGAACGCGCTGAAATACTCTTTGCTGCAGCCAGTGTGATGCAGAAAGCAACTACTGAAACTATTGCAGTGATGTCGCGCGATGCGGGAAAGACAGTTGCAGAGGCAGATCCAGAAGTTGCCGAAGCAATCGACTTTGCGCGCTTCTATGCAACGACTGCGCAGAACTTTGGTGAATCAACTCCACTAGGAACCATCTTGGTTGTTCCCCCTTGGAACTTCCCGTATGCAATTCCAATTGGTGGGGTATGCGCGGCGTTAGCTGCTGGAAATACCGTCATCCTCAAGCCTGCGCCGGAAACTGTTGCTACAGCTTGGGAAATCGTCAGCCATCTATGGGCTGGTGGAGTTCCAAAGGATGTTCTGCAGTTCTTGCCGATGCGTGATGATGAAAATGGTAAGTACCTCATTACACATCCAGATATTGATGGGCTAATCCTTACCGGCTCATTTGATACCGCATCTCTATTTACATCGTGGCGTCCTGAAATCAATTTGATGGCAGAGACCAGCGGAAAGAATGCAGTTCTCATTACTTCTTGTGCAGATATAGATGCAGCGGTAAAGGACTTGGTGCAATCAGCCTTTGGCCATGCTGGACAGAAGTGTTCTGCCGCATCACTTGCCATCGTTGATACACATATCTATAACGACCCTGCATTTGTGCGCCAACTTAGAGATGCCGTTGAGTCCTTAAGCGTTGGAGCAGGCTGGAACTTTTCAACAACGGTCGGACCAATTATTCGATCGGCCGAAAGTGCACTTAAGCGCGCACTCACTCAACTTGATGCTGGTGAAAGCTGGTTAGTTGAACCTAAGCAGTTAGATAGCGCAGGTTTGATGTGGCGCCCGGGCGTAAAGCTAGGCGTTAAGGCAGGTTCATGGTCACATCGCAATGAATGGTTTGGTCCAGTCCTTGCAGTGATTGAAGCACCAAACTTTGATACAGCAATCAATTGGCAGAATGAAACCGAGTTTGGCTTAACTGCTGGCATTCAATCTCTCGATGAGAAAGAGTGCGAAGAGT
>CAZSWE010000073.1:0-5087 GCA_964610715.1 uncultured Candidatus Planktophila sp. | reverse complement strand
GCGAAGGCCGAGACAACAACTGGGAAGGCAATCGTTGCTGTCCAGAGATACATAATTAAGGTAGTTCGTAGGTGTGAATTACCGGCGCGCATAATTCGGTGGTGCATATGTTCTTTATCTGAACTAAAGGGAGATTGTCCGGCGCGCAATCTGCGGAAGATTGCCGACGATAAATCAATCAGCGGAATCGCTAACACTGCAAAGGGAAGAGCGAGCGGCAAGAGCGTTGGTCCGAGATTTTCTGCAGAGATAGCGTTGGGATCAATCTGCCCCGTTAATGTAATTGCAGATGCTGCTAGCAATAAACCTAAGAACATTGACCCAGAGTCCCCCATAAAAATCCGCGCTGGATGTGCGTTATGGGGCAGGAATCCAATACAGACTCCAATAATTACTGCAGTAATAAGTGATGGAGCGCCCGCACGACTAAAGCCATAAATCACGGCAAGTAGGTAGGCAAAGGCGAAGAAGGCAGCTCCTGAGATAGCAACGATTCCTGCCGCCAACCCATCAAGGCCATCAATGAAATTCACTGCGTTAATGGTGACCAAGACAATTAAGACTGTTACCAGTTGGCCGATACTTGGTGGAAGTGTGATGACGCCATTAATTGGCAACCAGAGAACTTGAATTCCATGGAGCAAGAGAATTCCGGCAGCGAGTGCTTGCCCAGCTAACTTGGTGAGTGCATCGAGTTCAAAACGATCATCGATAAGCCCGATAAAGACTAAGAGGGTTGCAGCTAGAAAAATACCTAGAGTCTCGCGACCAAATGATTTACCGACTAGAGAGAGATGGTTGACCATGGCAAAGGTGAGCGCCATTGCAATCCACATCGCTAGCCCACCCCAACGAGGAGTAGGTGTTGTATGGACATCGCGAGTACGAATATGTGCGACTGCGCCAAACTTTAAAGCCCAGGTGCGTACCAGCGGAGTAACTACGTAACAGAGCGCTGCTGCCAGAAGGAGCGTTACTAAGTACTCACGCATTGCGCTACTTCTCTTTAAGCCTGATAGATAGGAAAGCGTGCAGTGAGCGCATGAACATCAGATTTGATTGCAGCATGCGCGCTGGCATCATCAGTTTTGATTGCGCGAGAAATCAAAGAGGCGATGGTCTTCATCTCGTCGACTCCCATTCCCTGTGTGGTGGTTGCAGGAGTTCCAACGCGGATTCCTGACGTTACCGAAGGCGCTTCTGGATCATATGGAATTGAATTCTTATTAAGAACAATTCCAGCTGCGCCACAACGTTCATCTGCAACTTTGCCGTTGACGCCGGTTGAGCGAATATCAATGAGCGCTAGGTGAGTTTGAGTGCCACCAGAGACAGCGCGCATACCTTCTGCTTCAAGTGCCGTGCAGAGTGATTGCGCATTGACGATGACATCTTTTGCATACTTTTGGTAGGCAGGTGTTGCGCACTCAGCGAGCGCGATCGCCTTGCCAGCAACTGCCGACATGATTGGTCCGCCTTGCATTCCAGGAAAGACTGCCTTATCAATGGCTGCAGCATGTTCTGCCTTGGAGAGAATCATTCCACCACGTGGACCGCGCAAAACCTTGTGAGTCGTAAATGAGACAACATCTGCATAAGGAACTGGAGATGGAATCGCTTTTCCGGCAACTAGCCCAATGAAGTGAGCTGCATCAACCCACATAATGGCGCCGACTTCATCACAGATTGCACGCACCTTCTCAAAGTCAATGAGTGATGGATAAGCAGTCGCTCCTGAACAAATCATCTTTGGCTTATTGGCAATCGCTAGATCGCGCAGCTCGTCATAGTCGATGAGCTCGTTATCTTGTCTAACGCCATAAGAAACAATGTTGAACCACTTACCGGAGAAGTTGACCTTGGAGCCATGTGTGAGATGGCCACCGTGTGGCAGCGACATCGCTAGAACGGTATCCCCTGGCTTGGTAAATGCTTGGTAGACAGCGATATTTGCACTTGCACCTGAGTGCGGCTGCACATTGGCATGCTCCGCGCCGAAGAGAGATTTTGCACGATCTATGGCAATAACTTCTGCCTTATCTACCTCTTCACACCCACCGTAATAACGCTTGCCTGGATAACCCTCGGCATACTTATTAGAGAGCGTTGAACCCATCGCTGCCAAGACTGCGCGAGATGTGAAGTTCTCAGATGCAATTAGTTGCAAGTTGGTCTGTTGGCGCCCCAGTTCAGAGAGAAGAACTGCAGCGACATCAGGGTCTTGCTTCTGAAGAAGGTTGAAATCTGGGCCATAGAAGGTTTCGGACATGGGCGCCAGCCTAATAGTTACCGCCCAGAAAGGCTCGGTGCAACCGCGCTCAGCGCATCTCGGGATATCGCTCCCTCGCGCACAATCCGCAGCCCTGATGTTGAGACTTCTACAACAGTGGAGCTAGGTCCCCGTTTGAGTGGCCCATTGTCAAAGACGACAGCCACATCCCACTCTTTGACTTGCGTGCGATTGATTTTCAACATAGGTGGTTGTCCAGCAGGTGATGCACTCGCTACTGCAAGTGGACCTGACTCTTTGAGAATAGCCTTTACAAACTTTGATTTTGGAACGCGAACGCTAAAGAGATCAAGTTCAGTGTCATCACCTAAATCCCAGGTAAGCGCTCTCATCGGTTTTAGATTGAGCGACAGTAACCCTGGCCAAAATTCGGCCATCAAGGCGTTAGTTTCATCAGAAATGTCACGCGCAATTCCAGCCACTGTTTGTGCACTATGGGCCAAAACCTGTGCTGCAATTCCATCGGCATCTTTGCGCAGAACATGCATTGCGCGAACTGAATAATGAGAGAAGGCATCAGCCAAATAAACATATCCATGTTCAAGAGGCGCAACGATGACATAACCATCGCGCAACTCTTTGAGGGCGCGGGCCACGTGCTTCTTCTGTTCACCTAGCTTGAGGTCGATACGTGGCATCGCTATCTCCTCACTGCAGTGGTAAATCGGGGGCGACCATTGAGATCCTTGTGCAGAAGAATATCTTCGAATTCCACAGTTAGTACATCGCCCACTTCTGCTGCCTGGGTCTCGTGGTGCTCAATCGCCAAAAACCCCCCAGGCTTTAACAATCTAGCTGCTGCTGAAATGAAGAGACGTGGAGCGCGCATGCCATCTGGTCCACCAAAGAGCGCGACCGCGGGTTCATGTGTTGCAACATCTTTTGGCAGCACTTCGCTATCTGGAATATAAGGAGGGTTGGCGATCACAACATCGCACTTAACACCTTCGAGAGCTGTAGCTACATCGCTTTCCAGGATGCGTACCTTTTCATCGATGAAAGAGACATTCTCCTTTAACCAATGAATGGCATCTGCACTCTTCTCTACTGCAATCACATGAGCGCGAGGGGCCTCTGTAGCAATCGCTAACGCCAACGCACCAGAACCAGAACCGAGATCTATAACGCTGACAGCCCCTGGCAACTTTTCAATATGTGTAAGGACAGCTTCTACAAGAAGTTCGCTCTCTGGACGTGGCACCAAAACACCAGGTCCCACCTTGAGTTCAAGATGGCGGAAGTAAGCAATGCCAGTTAAGTACTGCAGCGGCTCATGAGCACAACGGCGATCCAACAACTTCCAGAATGTCTCTTCGACAATTGTGAGGTCACCAATCGCCGAGAGTGCGTTTTCGACTGTCAGTGGATTATGTAAATCCATGCGAGAGATACCAAGAGTGTGAGCAAGTAAGTGTTCTGCCTCAACTTCGGCAAATCCGGCGCGAGCTAACTGTTCTTTTCCGCCTTGTAAGAATTCTTTAAAGGTGAGTTCCATAGCGATAATTAATTTGTAGATGAAAGCTTTGCGGCTCTATCGGCATCGAGAAGGGCTTGTACAACTTCATCGAGCTCACCATTGAGGACCGCATCAAGATTGTTGGCCTTGTAATTAACGCGGTGATCGCTGAGGCGATTCTCAGGATAGTTATAGGTACGGATGCGCTCGGAACGATCGACGGTACGCACCTGGCTCTTACGCTCTGCCATTGCAGCAGCCTCTGCTTTTTCCTGAGCATCTGCCAGAAGGCGGGCGCGCAAGATACGAAGCGCTGATTCCTTATTCTGTAACTGCGACTTCTCGTTCTGACACGAAACGACGATTCCAGTTGGAACGTGGGTTAAGCGAACTGCTGAGTCAGTGGTGTTTACAGACTGTCCCCCAGGGCCAGATGAACGATACACATCTACGCGAACATCGTTCATATTCAGTTCCACATCAACTTCTTCAGCTTCAGGAAGAACGAGCACACCGGCTGCAGATGTATGAATGCGTCCTTGGCTCTCTGTTTCTGGAACGCGCTGTACACGGTGAACGCCACCTTCAAATTTAAGTCGTGCATAAGGAGTTGTTCCAGGTTCTGGAGTTCCCTTTGACTTTACAGCCATAGAAATATCTTTATATCCGCCGAGTTCTGACTCAGTCATATCAATGATTTCAATCTTCCAGCCGCGCTTTTCTGCATAGCGCTGATACATGCGCACCAAGTCGCCAGCAAAGAGCGCAGATTCATCTCCGCCTGCTCCAGCTTTCACTTCGATGATGACATCGCGATCATCGTTTGGATCGCGTGGGAGCAATAGCTCTTCCAACTTCTCTGCAGCAGCTTCAACAGCAACTTCCATCGCTGGAATTTCGGAGGCAAATGAGGGATCTTCAGCTGCCATCTCTTTAGCAGCCTCTAAATCATCAGCTGCTGACTTCCAAGCATTGAAGCCTGCAACTACTGGACCAAGCTGCGCATATCGGCGACCGAGTTTGCGGGCGTTGCCCTGGTCTTCGTGGATAGAAGGGTCAGCCATCTTTGTTTCGAGCTCTTGATATTCGCGCACCATCTCATGAGCGGATGCAAAACGATCGTTAGCCATATGACTTCATCCCTTCTATCTGTAATTCCTTATATTCGTAATTAGTGCTTCTTTGGAGAAATAAAAAGACCGCCCCGCAACCACTATTGGGTTGCGATGCGGTCTCTTTAGAAAGCTACTTGTTCTTACCGAAACGCTCTTCGAACTTAGCGACACGTCCACCGGTATCAAGGATGCGCTGCTTACCTGTGTAGAACGGGTGGCAGACTGA
>CAZSWE010000072.1:0-5175 GCA_964610715.1 uncultured Candidatus Planktophila sp. | reverse complement strand
GAGCCATAAGAAGAAACAGCCATCCAATCCATTTCAATATGGGATTGCATTGCGCGGGTCAGATCAGCCATCGCCATGATTGCACCCTTAAGGACACCAACAAGAAGTACGTTCTTATCCTTGTAATCAGCATCTACTTGGGCCGCTAACTCTGCAATACGGTTCTTGAGTTGCTCTTCGGTTGCGATTACCTTTTCAACGTCGGTTCCGACTGTTGCTAGATCCACCTTGTGTACTCCTTGATCAAACGGTCATGGTCGTGTGGGCTGGGCTAAGAGCGAAAGTCTGCCTGAAATTCGCTCAACCTTCACACCGCCTGGGAGGCTTAAGGGCCCCTGCCCGCGCCATGATGTGACCAGCGCCTCGGCTGCTGCCACATGATCTGCAGTAATTGAGCCTTCAGGGGCTCCACAGGCGTAGATCGCAGCCCTGATTACTCGAGTCCGTAGGGCTCGAGGCAACGCAGCTAAGTATTCGCAATCAATATCCGTGAGGTTGAGGTGAGAAATTTCGGCAGCGGCTAGGCCATCGAGCGCATCTGCATCATCACGAAGTAGGCCAGCTGTGCGCGCCAGCGCTGCTGAAATTCCTGGTCCGAGTTTGGACTCCATTAAAGGAAGAATTTCACGTCGAACTTTTACTCGCGTGAAATCTGCGTTGAAGTTATGTGGGTCGTTCCAAATTTCTAAACCTAACTCTTTACATGCATCCTCTGTCTCTTGCCTTGTTGCCTGCAAGAAAGGACGAAGATACTTTCCATTCTCTACTGCCATTCCAGAAAGTGATCGCGCACCTGAACCACGGGCCAAACCTAAGAGGACTGTCTCTGCTTGATCATCTCGAGTGTGCCCGAGAAAAATCTTTACCGCGCTCTCTTTTTTAGCGCTCGAATCAAGAGCCTGGTAGCGTGCACTGCGAGCGCCAGCTTCGAGGCCGGACTCAGTAGTGACCACAACTTTTTCAGTAAGAACATTCTTGTAACCCATCTCTTTCAATTGCTTACATACTTTTTCAGCTTGCGCTGCAGAATTCTCTTGAAGTTGATGATCAATTGTAATTGCTACTGGTGTAATCGCTAAAGGTGTTGCTTCCATTAAGACTGCATAGGCAAGAGCTAGCGAATCGGCGCCTCCAGAAACGGCGACCAAGACAACGTCGCCTGCTTCTAGCTGCGCAAGGGAAGGTTTAACAGCGTTGCGCAGAGCAACGAGCGCTTGAGTCATAGGTGAAGGTTAGACCCGACCACCAAATGGCATAAGCCCCTTAACGCTATAGATACTCGAGTAGAGCAGGCCTTTATCCTTTGAATTGGCTTCCCACATCATGCCGCCGCCTGCATAAATTGTGATGTGGTGGATAGTTGAGATATTTCCTTTATAAGAATAGAAGAGGAGATCTCCGGGCTGCAGCTGTGAAAGTGGAACATGGTAGGTATAACCAGCGTAGAGCGCGGAGTTTAGGCGATCCCAATTTGGCCAACCAAGACCAGCAGAACGATATGCAGCATAGACAAGACCAGAACAGTCAAATGCGTTCGGACCTTCTGATCCCCAAATGTATGGCTTACGAGCTTGTACCTGCTTCTTTGCGAAGGCGACTGCTGCAAGTCGCTGTGCTTCAGAAGTTCGGAAGGTGGAACGTCCCTTAAAGCCACGATCTGGCCAGACCTTAGCCTGGTTAATAACGGTCGTTGCAGTATTTGCTTGGCTCTCTTCAAGGAGTGCAAGTTGTCGTTGCTGCTCAAGAGTGACGCGGACATTTCGAAGTTTTGCCAAGTCTTTCATTAATTTATCTTGAACGGCGCGAAGTTTATTCACTTCTTTCTGTTGTAGCGCCTGCGCATCATCAGCAATCTTCTTGGCAGTTGCTACTTTGGCAGTTGCTACTTGTTGAACAGCCTTTGCAGCGTCCGCTTTCTCTTTTGCTGCTTTTGCAATAATTTCGGCCGCCTTATATCTCTGCAAGGCAACTGTGTTCTTTGTTCCTAAGTTATTGAGCGTACTTAATTGATCCATTAAATCTTGTGGGCCATTTGCGCTCAGCAGTGGTTGGATATCGCTAATGCTTCCACCGAGAATATAAGCGTTAGCGGCCATTCGTCCGATGGTGCGATGTGCTTCTGAAACTGCTTCTGCAGTTTCTGCTGCGTACTTTGCTGCGGCAACTGCTGCTGCGGTGGCAATTGAAAGTTCTCTTTGCGCCTTCAAATACAACGCACGAGCTTCATTCGCACGAGCGGTCAATTGACGAAGGGTGAGATTAGCTGCTGCTAACTTCTTAGCTGCAGCGTCAGCAGCCTTCTTCTGAGCTGCTTCGGCTTTCTTAGCTGCTTCAATTTCAGCGAGCGTTGGTTTTGGCTTCGCGATGGCAGGCGTGGAACCGAGGGTCAACCCAGAAATGAGGGCAAGGCTCAACAACCGACTTTTCATGCGCACTGTTCAAGAATAAATCAGTGCGCTGCGCTTTGCAGTTCTATCTGCCTAGTGTCGCTAGTTAGCCACATCTCTTCGAGAGAAAAGCACAGTTGCAACAATCGCACCCACAAATACGTAGGAACTTCCCAGAATTAACGCATGTGAATATGCAAGTTCTGGGCTACCACCTTGTGCAATCGTTGAGAGCTGATTGCCCGGCATCCACTCGAGTGTGACTGGCTTTACAGCACCAATTAAATTTTCAATGATCAAAAGCCAGAGAACTCCGATAGAGATTGCAGATATCGGTGATCTCAAGAGCAAACCAAGAACCATGCCTACGATGCCGAAGTAGATAACTGAGATGCTGACATTAAGTAACGTCTTGCCGATCTCTTGGAACCCTTCGGGCGTAAACCACAACTCAGTCGAAACCTTGGCACGATCAGAAAGGAAGTATGAGATTCCAATGCTGACCAGGGCTGCGATGACAACAAGGATGAGTGCGAAGATCTTCATGGCGATTAACTTGCCCAGAAGAATACGAACTCTGCCTGGTTGGCGAACTAAAAGATTGCGAAGGGTTCCGTAGGTGTACTCCTGAGCGGTTTGCGCAGCAAATACGCAGAGAGCAATGATTCCAAGTAACCCACCGACTGAAGAGAAGCCGTAGACAGAGCCACCCGCCAAGTTAAGAACTTCGCGACCAATCTGGCGACCGCGATCACCGTTGCCTTGTTCTGAATCAATCATGAGATACAAGAAGGTGTTGGTAAGACCAGTAAAGAAGAGTGCTGCCCCAAGAGTTCCAAGGAAGAGCGTAGGGCGGCGAAGTTTGCGCCACTCGGCAAAGACAATGCGCATCATGAGCGATCTCCTGTCATCTCAAAGAATGTCTCTTCGAGGTTTGGTAGTTGCGGCGCTAACTGCGTCAAGGTAATTCCCGCATCAAATGCTTTGCGATTGAGAGTTCCGGCCCATTCGGCAGGGCCTTCAATATGTGCAACTTCAGAACGAATAGTTGTGTGATGCCCATCTGCCTGCGCTATCTCGACAATCTTGTTGAGATCAGAGAGATTTTCGGTCTTGACCAAAATTACAGGTTGCTGTTGCAGTAACAACTCTTTCATTGTTCCAGCAAAGACAACTTCACCTTTGCGAAGCATGACGATGTATTCGCTGATGAGTTCGAGCTCTGAGAGTAAGTGTGAAGAGACAAAGACGGTTGTGCCGTTGCTCGCGAGTTTTTTCAGAAGGTCACGGACCTCTTGAATACCTTCTGGATCTAGACCATTTGTAGGTTCGTCGAGAATTAAAATCTTGGGATTTGGCAGGAGCGCTGCTGCAATACCTAACCGCTGCTTCATGCCCAGTGAGTAAGTCTTGTACTTAGATCCACCACGACCTGCTAGGCCAACAGTTGTAATCAGCTCATTTACGCGCTCAACCGGAAATCCTCCGAGAGTTGCTAAAACCTTGAGATTTTCTTCACCAGAAAGCGCTGGATAAAAAGCTGGGCCTTCGATCATTGCTCCAACGCTGGAAAGATACTTTTCAGGATGCGAAATTGATTCGCCCAAGATTTCTGCAGTGCCACCAGTCGGTGAGATTAGTCCAAGTAACATGCGAATCGTTGTCGTCTTGCCAGCGCCATTTGGGCCAACAAATCCGCAGATAGTTCCGAGTGGAACCTCAAAATTTGCGTGTGAAACAGCAAATCCTGACTCATATTTCTTACTGAGGTCTTTTACCGATATTGCTAAGGAGGTCATGTGGGCAATATAGCGGGCAAACCTTAAGATACTCATATGAGCAAAGAGGTATGGGGGTATCAGGACCGCCCAACGAGAGGCGAGCCAGATTGGGATTTAAATCCGCAAACTGCCGCTGTTCGCGAAGGCCTTGCTCGCTCCGGTTTCGGTGAAACATCCGAGGCGCTCTATCTCACGAGCGGATTTACATATACATCTGCACAAGAAGCTTTAGATTCTTTTACCGACGAGACAGATCACTTTCTTTATAGTCGATTTCACAATCCAACAGTTGCAATGTTTGAAAAGCGCTTGGCAGCGATTGAAGGCGCCGAACACTGCGTAGCAACAGGTTCAGGTATGTCAGCGATGTTTGCCTCCCTTGCCTGCCTGGTCAAAGCTGGAGATCACGTTGTGGCATCGGCAGCGATGTTTAGCTCATGCCATGTTGTCATCACTGAAATTCTCCCAAAATGGGGCGTTACCTACGAATTAGTAAAGGCAAACGATAAAGCTGCTTGGGAGAAAGCGTTGTCGCGCCCAACTAAGGCAGTCTTTATTGAAACACCGAGCAATCCGCTCCTCGAGATTGTTGATATTCGATTTGTCAGCGATTTGGCACATAAAGTGGGAGCCACAGTTATCGTCGATAACGTAATGGCATCTCCTGTGTTACAGAAACCGCTCGAACTTGGTGCAGATGTAGTTATGTACTCAGCGACAAAACATATTGATGGACAAGGTCGCGTTCTTGCAGGTGCACTGCTTGGATCTTTCTCATATATCTACGAAAAATTAATTCCATTTGTTCGTCACACTGGCCCAACAATTAGTCCATTTAGCGCATGGGTTCTCGTCAAATCTCTAGAAACTATGGAGATGCGAGTCATGCGTATGGCTGAGAATGCACAAGCGATTGCAGAATTTCTAGAAGGGCGTAAAGAGATCAAGAGCATTCGATATCCAGGTCTTGCCTCTCATCCAGATAGCGCTGTCATCAAGAAGCAGAT
>CAZSWE010000071.1:0-5227 GCA_964610715.1 uncultured Candidatus Planktophila sp. | reverse complement strand
GAAAACGCGTTGAAGTAATTTCTTTTACCAAGCGATTTGGTTCTAAACCATTTGTCGGCGCCAGGAGACTTTGATGATGCGTCGCAGAAATTTACTAATTGCAATTGCATTTACTATTCAAAGTGGGCTTCTTGGCGCAGAAGCTGCGAATCATAAGCCCACTCTTGCTCAAATCGAAGCGGCGAAGAAAGCAGAATTAGCCAAAAAGAAGGTGGCCGATGCTGCAATGCAACGATTGCTCAAAGCCCGAGGAGATTTAAAGAAGTTGACTTTGCTAGCAAATCAAGCTCAAGCGAGATTTCAAAGCGCACAGAATGAATTGATAAAAGCCACTGCTGTAGCGAATAAAGCGGCTGCTGATTACCAAGAGGCTGTTGCTGCAGTTGCCTTTACGCACCGTGAAATTGGAAAGCTAGCCATTAATGCTTATACGTCAGGTGGTGGATTGACAGATATTGAAGCTCTTTTATCTGCAAGTGGCCCACAAGAAATGATTGATCGTCTCAACACACTTGAAAATTTAGGTGCTGGGAATAAAACGGCTCTAAAGAGATTTAAAGCGGCTGAAGAAATCGCTCAAGCTGCAAAAAAAGAAGCGGAGATAGCTAAGGAGGCTCAGAGAATTGTGACTTTGAAAGTTGCAGCTGCTAAGAAAGAAGCCGATGATGCCAAGGCAGAACAGCAAAAAGAGGTAGATAAGCTTCAAGCCGTTCAGGATAAGTTGCAGCGAGATTTAGCCTCTGCGAAGAAGGTTCGCATCACCCTTGAGCAGAAGCGACAGTTAGCTATTCTCGAAGAGACGCGCGCTAACGAGGCAAGTAAGGTAAAAAATCAATCGAAAATCTGGAGAGGTGGAGGCCCAACTGGCAAGAGCACCTCACGCACGAGTGAAGCGCAGCGTCTTCAGGCCGTTGAATTTGCGAAGAAACAGGTGCTTGCTCGAAAGCCTTATGTCTGGGGAGATGAAGGTCCGAGTGCCTTTGATTGCTCTGGGCTTGTCTATGCCGCATACAAATCAGCAGGATTGGGTTGGCCAATTTGGGATCGCCTTAACTCAGGTTTGTATTACACATATACCAAGCAGATCCCACTATCGGAAATGCAACCAGGTGATCTGATTTTTTACTCCTACAAAGGAACCATTAGCACAATCCACCATATGAGCATTTATGCAGGCGGAGGAATGATGTGGGAAGCACGCTCTACCAAGAGCGGTCTTCGTTATTCAAATATCTATAGCGTTCCAGGCATGATGCCCTACGCAGGAAGAGTATAAATATGAAAAAGGTAGTTTTAGCAGTTGCATTTGCACTTCTACTTCCTAATGCAGCGTTCGCATCAGGAGAGACCATTGGCTCACTTTCACATATCCATCAAGTAAAAGTTCTAGGAAAGAAAATACTATTGGGCACCCATGAAGGCCTGTATCAATATCAGGGTGTAGATAAAGTCTTACGAATGAGCCCTGAAGTGTTTGATGTAATGGGGCTAAGTATCGACGGAAAACGGATCTATGCCAGCGGACATCCAGGTCCAGGTTCAAAATTTCCTGAACCAGTTGGATTAGTGCTTTCAACAAATAGTGGTAAAGACTGGAGGATGGTCGCACTGCAAGGCAAAGTAGATTTCCATCTATTAGAAAGTAGTGGCTCTGAACTTTACGGAGCCGACTCTCAGAGCGGAGAATTGTTGTACTCCAAGGACCAAGGCAAACGCTGGGCTAGCCGAGGAAAAAATAACTTCTCCGATATCGCCCTTAGTCCCGTGGGAAAGGCAAATGCGCTTGCACTAAGCCAAGGCAAATTATTTGAGACGAAAGATAGTTTCAAAACAAGATCTGAAATTCCACTTAAGATTCAATTGACACAGATTGAATGGAACTCGAAAAGGCTAGTGGCAAGTTCGGGTGCTGATCTTATGATTTCATCTGATATGGGGCGCACCTGGAAAAAGCAGTATTCATTTAAGAATCCGATTGGAATTTTGGCTCACTCAAATGAGTTATTGGTCGCAGTTGTGGGTAGTCAGGTCTGGAGATCATCCAATGAAGGCCGCTCCTTCGCCTTGGCCGAGTAGATTTCGATAGGCAATTGAGCCAACTCCGTTATAGCCTTAAAGCCATGCGCCGCACACTAATCGCCTCAATTGCACTGGCCCTTGCCACAACGCTGGCAGCACCAGCATCTGCACATCAACCAGTCTTTTTGCTTCCTACCGACACAACACCTAATGCAGGGCCACTGTTGGTTGACGGAACTGTCTCCTTTGCAATTCGCGCATCATTTACTAAGTCAGGTCAGAAGCAGGCATTTCGTGCTGCGCTCAAAGAGGGCGATGTCTTGGAAGTGCAATATCTAATTATCGATAAGAAACCAGAGAACGCCCTGAAGAACACTTTGTTGCCGCAGCTTGTCATTACTTCTCCAACGGGCAAGAAATTTACGATGAAATTCACTGAACGCACCAAGTTCCTTGAAGAATACAGCCGCACCATGTATCTGTATCTTGGCCGCTATACCGCACCAGCTCAAGCTGGCATCTATCAATTCGTTGCAACTTCTCGTGCACGTGCTGCTATCACTATTGGAGTCGGCTACCAGGAAATCCCTGGTGAAGTTCTACGTGGTCCAGCGCCAACGGCAGTTGCGTCAACTGCGCCCATGGCGCAACCAACTCCAACTCCAGCAGCTGTTGCACCATCTGTTACGCCATCACCAACTCCTGAACCAGAGATGACTACGCAAACTGGTTACACAATGGCGAAGGTGAAGGAGAATAACTCGGCGAATAGTTGCTGGTCTGTCATCAACGGCAACGTTTACAACCTGACACAATGGATCAATTCCCATCCAGGTGGACCATCTGTGATTCGCGGATTGTGCGGCGTTGATGGCACATCATCATTTAATGGCAAACATCGCGGTCAAGGTAACCCAACTTCAACTTTGGCTAGCTATCTACTTGGCCCACTCGCTAAGTAATCTGCGCTAAAGTAAAAAATGTGAGCCTCTACGAAGCAACTCTTATCTACGATGGCGATTGCCGCCTCTGTCAGGCAAGCGTTGATTGGCTCCGTCTTAAGTTAGATATTGCCGCCGTTCCTTTTCAACGCGCAAACCTTGAGCGCTTTGGATTAACACGTGAGGAATGTGCCAAAGAGGTCATTGTTCATAGAGGGAGTGCCACCTATCGCGGAGCAGCGGCTGTCGCATATTTACTGCACGCTCGAGGTAATCGCTTAGCATCCTTTCTCATCACAGCATCAGGTCCGCTTGGCCGATTTGGCTATCACTGGGTTGCTACTCACCGAAATTCAGCGCCCATTAAGTTACTTACACGCTTTCTTGAGCGTCAGCGCTAGTTTCAAATAGAAGTAAAAGACCTATCATCACACCATGTCATTAGCTCTGGTCACTGGCGCATCCCGCGGTATCGGGCGCGAAATAACTTTGGCGCTTGCCGCCGCTGGCCATCACGTCATTGCGGTTTCTCGCCGGCCTGCTGCTGAAACCAACCCAAACATCACAACAATGGCTTGCGATATCAGCGACATCAACGCTGTTACCAAACTGCAAGCAGATGTGGCATCCCAGCACGGACCAGTACATATTCTTGTTAATGCAGCTGGTGTATTTGGCCCCATCGCGCTGATTAAAGATTCTGATCCACACGAATGGGTGGAAACAATCATGATCGACACCATCGCCGCCTATTACACATCCCGCGCGTTCTTGCCTGCGATGCTGGATAACAAATGGGGTCGCATCATCAATGTCAGCTCTGCAGCTGCTCTGCACCAACCAGGCAAACTCAATAGCGCCTATGCCACAGCTAAAGTTGCACTGAATCAATTCACGCGCCACTTAGCTGCAGAAATTAGCGGCTCAGGAGTAACTGCAAATGTGATTCATCCCGGCGATGTCCGCACTGAAATGTGGGCAGATATCAAAGCAAAGGCAGATGCACTTGGCGCCGATGGCGCAGATTACAAAGCCTGGGTTGATTGGGTAGAAGAAACTGGGGGAGATGCACCTACAAAAGCTGCAGATTTAATCTTGAAATTAATCAGTGATGAATCTGCCGACACCAACGGACTCTTCTGCTGGATTGATAACCCGTTACAAGCGCCGATCCCAAGTTGGGATAAGCCAAAAGATTCTCGCCCTTGGCTGTAACTACTTCTTTAAGGTGCGAGCTCGTTCCAAACTTGTCGGCCACTTGATTGTCACACCCAATTTTTCTGCAGCATATAAAGCCCAACGTGGATTACGTAACATCTCTCTGCCTAAGAAGATTGCATCCGCTTCTCCTGTAACCACAATGTGATCTGCCTGCTCTGGTTCGGTAATCAAACCAACGGCAGAAGTAAGAATTCCAGCCTCGGTACGAAGAGCTGTTGCAAAGGGAACTTGGAAGCCTGGCTTTACATCAATTTTGGCGTTATGGATTGCGCCACCACTGGATGCATCAATTAAATCAACGCCGAGCAGCTTCAACTCTTTAGCAAGTTCTACTGAATCAATCAGATTCCAACCACCATCGGCCCAGTCGCTGGATGAGATTCGGACAAAGAGGGGAGTACCTTCAGGAATCACCTTGCGCACAGCGCGCACCACTTCGAGTAAGAAGCGAATGCGGTTTTCAAAACTGCCGCCATATTCATCGGTGCGATGGTTCATTAGCGGTGAATAGAATTGGTGGAGCAAATATCCATGAGCTGCATGGATCTCAATGACATCAAAGCCAGCCTTTACCGAGCGTTCGGCCGCAGATGCAAAAGATTGAACCAACTGGGCAATCTCTGCCACCGTTAATTCTCGTGGGACTGGATAACCTTCAAAGGCAACAGCTGATGAAGAGACCGCTTCCCATCCGCCTTCTGCAGGGCTAGCCATCAAATGGTCATCCCAAGGTCTCATCGTTGATGCTTTACGACCTGCATGAGCTAATTGAATTCCCATCTTCACGCCAAAACGATGAGCAAATTCGATCATTGGCGTAAATGCTGCAGCATGCGCATCATCTTCAATCGATGGACAGCCAATAGAGATACGACCTTCAGGCACTACTCCGGTTGCTTCAACCATGATTAACCCTGGTCCACCACTTGCAAATGCACCCAAGTGCACTTGATGCCACTGCCCAACAACGCCATTAACTGCTTCGTATTGGCACATCGGTGAAACCCAAGCGCGGTTAGAAAATTCAACATCTCGGATCTGCAACG
>CAZSWE010000070.1:0-5606 GCA_964610715.1 uncultured Candidatus Planktophila sp. | reverse complement strand
AGCGATAACTTGGCGGTTCCATCAGTAACAACCACCTCAAGGATGTTTCCCTTGCGCGCATGCAGCCTTCGACTAGTCGCGCTATAAATTTCAGCCAGGATTGTGACTTCATCGCCTTCGATGAGCTCAGAGATATTGGAGAGCTCACCTCGCACTAGATACCGGCGGGGATAGTGATGTAGTAGATCTGAAATAGTTGTGTAGCCAAAAAGTTCGCGCAGTACCTTGGTGGTTCTATCGCCCACGACTCCAACAAGTTTCGAATCGAGGGTTGCCATGCACCTATTCTCTCTACATACGGGTCGAACGCTCGGTAAATCCCGCTGCGCTACGCATGGATTCGCTCTAACTGGCCCCCTCTTGCTACCCTTACGCCCTGATTCCAGTATGGAATCTTTTCAATCTAGAAGGAGTACCTCTCATGGCATCTTCATGCGACATCTGTGGCAAGGGCCCAAGCTTTGGTAACAACGTCTCACACTCACAGGTGAAGACACGTCGTCGCTGGAATCCAAATATCCAGCGCGTGAAGACTCTCGTTAAGGGAACTGCCAAGCGTCAGAATGTATGTACTTCATGCCTTAAGGCTGGAAAAGTTACTCGTTAATTCGTTAGTTTTTTAAGAATGAAAATGGCTCCAGGAGACTGGGGCTATTTCCATTTCTAGGCCGGTAATTCCTGAGCCTGCAACAACTTCGCCAATGTGAAGTCCTGGCAAATTCTTTCCTGTGGCCAGAAGAACATGATCTTCTCCGCCACCCAAGATCCATTGCCATACATCAGCGTTTATCTCAGTTGCTAAATTACTGAGCTCCGCGAATTCATCTGATTGTGCGAAGAGGGTTTGGTTAAGTGCAAGAGATACTCCAGAGGCAGCTGCCAGTTGCCTACCCTGAACCAGCAGCGAATCACTGAGATCGACCATCGCCGAGGCGCGAGAAAAGTTGATTGGGTAATCCAGCGTTGGCGCAGAAAATTGTGAGAGCGCCATATCGGCAGCAAGAGAGTTAAGTGAAATCTCACGAGTGAGAAGTTCTAGGCCTGCGGCAGACCAACCTGGAAGGGAAGAGAGATAAATAGAGTCACCCACCTGCGCACCGCTTCGCGTAATGGGTTGAAGTGCTGTACCTACGGCAGTCATTGCGATAACGATCTGAGAAGCGCGCGCAATATCTCCGCCCACAATCACAGCGCCAGCCAGAGTTGCTTCATGGTGCATGCCGCGTGCCAAATTTTCTATCCAGCCCAGCTCTTCGGTGCCAGTCAATGAGACCGCCGCAACCAGATAATCACAGCGTCCGCCCATTGCCAAAATATCGGCAACATTTGCAGCGGTAATCTTTCGACCGATATCAAAGGCAGAAGACCATTCCGTCTTAAAGTGAACGCCCTCGACCGCCATATCGGAGCTGACAACTGAGCGTGGCGATGTTGCAACGACTGCGGCATCATCGCCAATTCCTAGGTGGATTCGTGGATCCTGGGTAGCGAATATCTTTTGTAACACAGATATAACATCGCTCTCACTAAATCCCATAGCCATAAGCCTAGGACATGAGATAGCGTTAGGGCGAAGCGAAAGGAAACTCATATGTCTGTACAGGCCTACATCTTGATTCAAACCGAAGTCGGTAAAGCAAACTCTGTTGCGGCCGCTATCAAGGCAATCCCTGGGGTTTCACTCGCTGAAGGTGTGACCGGTCCTTACGACGTGATCATGCGCGCTGAAGCTCCCTCAATGGAAGAGTTTGGTCGCGCGATATTGAGCAAAGTGCAAGCAGTTCCTGGAATTACCCGCACGCTCACCTGTCCAGTTACAAATTAAGTATTAATTTCCGAGCGGTCCATTAGTACGGGCCTGTGCGCTCTGCAATAAATGTGAAATCACTTCTGTATAGCTGACCCCACTTGCAGCCCACATCTTTGGAAAGACCGATGTTGCGGTAAAGCCAGGCATCGTATTGAGTTCATTGATGATTACCTGACCTGAATTCGTCAGGAAGAAATCAACTCGAGCTAACCCAGAACAACCCAGCGCTGTAAAGGCTGCAATCGCTGCCTGGCGGATTGCCTCTGCTGAAGTAGCCGTAATAGGCGCAGGTAGCTCAATATCGGTAGCGCCATCAAGGTACTTAGCTTCAAAGTCGTAGAACTCAAACTTTGAATCAATCACAATTTTGCCGACAATCGATGCTTGCGGTTGGCCCTCAATTTCAAGGACAGCGCATTCAATTTCCGAACCGATAATCGCGCTTTCAATCATAATTTTTGGATCAAAGGTGAACGCTTCGAGAACAGCGGCAAGCAGTTCGCCTTCGCTCTTTACCTTTGAAGTGCCACGCGATGAGCCGCCTCGCGCAGGTTTAACGAAGACTGGATAGCCAAGGGCAGCGACTTCTTTAGTAATTTCAGCGCTGCGATTGCCCCAATCGCTCTTCTTTACAACTAACCCTGGCGCTGTTGCAATTCCATGTGAGGCAAAGATTGGTTTAGCGAAGGATTTATCCATCGCCACTGCCGATGCCAAAACCCCAGAGCCCACATATGCAATATCAGCAATTTCAAGTAAACCTTGAATAGTGCCATCTTCACCGAATGGTCCATGCAAAAGTGGAAAGACGATATCAATTGCCAGGTTTTTCCCACCTGAGGTAAACCCTGCTACATCAGCAACAACTGCTGGCGCAGATTCAGGAACGCTAGGAAGAGTTGTGCCAGAGATATTCAGCGAGTGGCCGTCAGGAATGAGAACCCATTTACCTGACTTAGTAATTCCAATAAGTACCGGTTCATATCGAGTGCGATCTATTGCGCCCAGTACTCCCCCAGCTGAGATACAAGAGATTTCATGCTCGCTACTGCGGCCTCCGCAGATGATGGCAACGCGTTTTTTCATCGGATGAAATTCTCTGCTTTCGTAGTGATCTCCATGAGCTTCTGCAAAGCCGCAGCTGGGGTCAATTGTTCACTGACAATCTCTCCAACTGCTTCAATGACAGGCACTTCTATGCCAACGCGATGGGCAATTTCAGCAACGGCGCCTGCAGATGCCACACCTTCAACTGTCTTAGCAACTTGTTCACGTGCTTGCGCCATCGAACCGGTGCGCCCTAGGACTTCACCGAAGGTGCGATTACGAGAAAGTGGTGAACCACAACTTGCGACTAAGTCGCCCATGCCAGCAAGGCCTGCAGCAGAGAGCGGATCAGAGCCGTGTGCGGCGCAGAGACGAGCAACTTCATTAAGTCCACGAGTAATCAACATCGCTTGGGTATTTTCTCCAAAACCCATTCCGATAGAAATTCCAACAGCAAGTGCGATGACACTCTTAATGGCGCCAGATAGTTCGCACCCCATTACATCAACGGAGGTATAGACGCGATAGTAAGGAGTACGGAAGAGATCTCTCATGTGATCTGCCAACTCTTGCGTTGCAGCAGCTGCGACCGCGCCTGCTGGTTGACGTAGCACTAGTTCATCAGCCAAATTAGGCCCAGTGATGATGGCAATCGCACGAGGTCCAAGAACATCTTGGATTACTTCAGTCATGCGCATCTGAGTGCTGATTTCAATACCTTTGAGGGTACTGACGATGATTGAATCGGTGGAAAAGAACGGCTTCCACTCTTCAAGAGTCTGGCGCAGTTGCTGCGCTGGAATAGCTAAAACGTAGATATGAGAATGCGCAAAAGCTTGCCCTAAATCTGTAGTCGCTTGCAGCGATAGCGGGAGTTCATGTTTGCCCAAGTACTTCTTATTGGTATGCGCTGAATTAATCTCAGCAATCACATCTTTACTACGGCCCCAGAGAAGTACATCATTTCCAGCATCGCTTAAAACTTGAGCCATGGTGGATCCCCATGCGCCTGCTCCGAAAACGGTGACTGTACTCATTTCCTCTTCTTCTTAAAATTACCGGTTCGCGGTAAATCAGATGTGTGAGGGTCAAAGATTACTTCAGGGCGCTTCTCGCCACGAATCTCTTCAAGAAGAACAGTAATTGCTCGCATAATTTCAGCAGTCGCCTCGATGAGCGCCTGCGGATCTTCAGCCTTGCCCTTCCAGCGTGAGAGATCCACCGGCTTTCCTGCGCGAATAACAATTGTCTTGCGTGGGAAGAGATTGAGCTTTGTAGTGTAGTTAGGAACAATGAGTTGTGAGCCCCACTGCGCAATGGGAATGACAGGGGTATCGGTTGCCAGAGCAAGACGCGCACACCCAGTCTTTGCAACCATCGGCCACAAGAGTGGATCGCGAGTGAGAGTTCCTTCCGGATACACGCCGAGCATGTGGCCTTTCTCCAGCAGAATCTTTGCGTGATCCACCGCCTTCTTAGCATCAGAAGTTTCGCGCTCTACTGGTACTTGGCCTGCTGCCAAAAGAATCTTTCCAATTACTGGAACCTTAAAGACCCCTGATTTCCCAAGATAGCGCGGTGCGCGCCCATTGCGAAAGAGGAAGTGGGTAAAAACTAGAACATCGAGGTAGGACATGTGATTGCTGGCAACAATTACTCGACCGGTTGCTGGGATATTTTCAGCGCCTTTCCAATCTCGCTTCATGACAACATTGAAGATAGGAATGAGAACACCAGCACCAAATTTAAAGGCGCGATTAGTTCCGAGCGGATATCCGCTAGGTGGTGCATAAGAGACCTTAAATTGCGCCATATCTAGAATCCTAGCGATAAAAAAATCAGGGCCCGCGTGTAGCGGACCCTGATTTTTAAGAAATGAAGATTTACTTCTTCTTCTTTGCAACCTTCTTAGCTGGCTTGCGCTTTGCAGGAGCCTTCTTGGCAACCTTCTTCTTAGCTACAGCCTTCTTCTTTGCAGGAGCCTTCTTTGCAGCCTTCTTAGCCGCTGGCTTTGGAGCAGCCTTTACCTCTGGCTTTGGAGCTGGACCGAGCTTGCGATCGCCAGCGATTACTTCCTTGAGAGCCTTTGCAGGTAGGAAGCGAGCCTTCTTTGAAGCCTTGATCTTGATGGTTTCGCCGGTGAATGGGTTACGACCCATACGTGCCTTGCGATCAACCTTCTTAAACTTACCGAAATCATTGATCATGACATCGTTGCCTGCTGACATGTTGCGCACGATTGTGTCGAACACGATATCTACAGCGTGAGCTGCTTCTTTCTTGCTGCCGTTGAAGTGTGGGGCCAACGCAGCGATGAACTGGGCCTTATTCATTCAATTCCCCTTAATGTTGTTGTATTTACGCGTAAATAATTAAGCGCTTGCTTAACTACGTAAAACTTAAACCTATTTAAGGGGTGAGAGCGTTATTGGCACTCGCGTGTCGCACTTTTATATTCTGCGAAAATTTGCATTTTTATGCGTAAAAAACTCTCATTCTGAAGTTGAGACTTTTACAACTACTACTCACCCCGTTGATAAAAAAGAGCGTTTTACGCTCATTATTAACTCGTTAGATTCGGATAGGTAGCGTCTTTGGCTTATATGCAGGGCGCTTTGCCTCAAAGGCATCGATGAAATCAGTCTGTTTCAACGTTAATCCGATGTCATCTAGACCTTCCATAAGACGCCAGCGCGTGTAGTCATCGAGTTCAAAGGCCACTGTGACGCCTGAGAAGGTCACCGTACGT
>CAZSWE010000069.1:0-5656 GCA_964610715.1 uncultured Candidatus Planktophila sp. | reverse complement strand
CTAAAAGGGCTCTTTCGGCCGCCTCAAAGCCATCGAGGTAGGCGCTGGCCAGCTCGGAATCTTCAAATCGAGCCAAGGTTTCGGTGAAGGCCTCACCATGGTCAAAGTGGCGAAGATGGATGGCTTCGTGGAAGAGGACGTAATCCAGGGCATATTCCGGGGCCAATTTGAGGCGATCGGAGATGCGGATAGTCATATCGACGCTGGTACAAGAGCCCCAGCGCTCGCGCATCGCCCGCCAGGTTACTGAGACGGGGCGTTCGGTAATCTCAGGAGCGAGCTCGGTGAGCAGAGAGTCGATTCTCGCCGCTAAATCTGCCTCACCTGGGGTCTTTGCCGCCTCTTGGCTACGGATCTTGGCGATCATTTCAGGAACTATCGAGCGTTCATCGGCCTTAGTCATACGCGCTGGAATAGAGATGACTATTCGGCCACCTTGTCGGTATGCCGAGATGCTCTTCTTACGACGTTTAGAGCGGATAACGAGAATCTCGCCCTCTTCAATTCCAGGAAGAGTGACATCTTCAAACTCTCGAGTTGTCATTGAGGAAATGTAATCGAATTACAGAAAAAAATTGCCAAGATGCACATTTCTTGACAGAAAAAAATTTCTGTGTCTGACCGATTCTTATTTGATTCTCACTAGAAATCGTCGTACTTTGCGCTTACGAAGTCCTCGGATAACCGTTTGATATCAGCAAGGGGAAGGCTGATATCGAAATGTGCGCCCGGGGACTTCGCTTTTTTAAATCCAGATAAATGCGGCGTTAGAGCAGGCCGCTCAAGTCATCTGGGACTTGGGTCGAAGATAAAAATGCAACTGGATCGAGAAGTTCATCTGCACTTGGAAGAATTCCACTCCAAATGGCATCACGAGATGCCACATCCTTTGATTCGCGAACCTTCTGCCAGAAGGCGCTCGCCTCTCTCGTCAATTTTGGTGAGACTTCGAGCCCCAAAAGTGATTTAAAGAGTTGTTGCGCAGGTGCGTTCGTTGCACGTTGGCGTCGATACATTTCGCGCAACTGTGTAATTGTAGGAAGTCGATCACCAGCAGCCAAAGTTGTAACTTCATCTGCCCAACCATCGACGAGAGCAAGTGCTGTCTCTAACTTTGAGAGCGCAGCTCTCTGTTCTGATGTTTCTTCAGGTGTAAAGATTCCATTGTTAAGTGCGATATTAAATGAATTCTCTCCAGATTCTGGGTTGATCTGTGAAGGATCAAAGTTCTGCATCGCCTCTTCTGCTTGGCGTTGAATAGCTTCCATATCGATGCGAATACCGCGGCCATAATCCACAATTGCACTTCTCATATAAGAAACGATCCATGGGTTATGGGCAAATAAACGCGCTATTGCTGCTTCTCGTAGGGCGTGGAAGAGATAGACCTCTGTCTTTGGAATCTCAAGATCTGCGCTCCACTTTTCAATATTTTCTGGGATCAAAATTGGGCGAGCAGGATCCAAAAGCGGCAAGGCGACATCATGTGCGCCGGTTGCGTTTGCGCTAATTGCGCCAATTGCTTGACCTAATTGGGTGGCGATCATGGAACCGATAAAGCTACGGAGCAGGCCAGCAATTGCGCCCATCGAGCCAGCTAGCGCCTCTGCCCCACCTTCAACTCCTAAGTTTTCGCCTTGTCCTGCGACCGCCTGATCGAGAAGGCTAGAAATCGCTGTCGCTAAACCTGTTGCGAGCGGCTCCATCGTTGCCTGCCAGCCCGGAAGAGTTTCATCTACCCAATCAAGTCGGCTCAGTGATGTATGGGCTGCACCGATAGCTGTTGCTGGGAAAACAGTTGCCTCATTGAGCCAGAGCTCTGCAATTTCAAGTGCGTTATTTACGACAGTGACATCTTTGGTACCAAGTGGTTGCGAACCTTGGGCCTGTGCGAATTTCTTTGCAGTATCGCGAACAGTTGCAATCGGAAGAGCCTCTTGTTGACCTTTGGCGCCGGGTGCAAAATTCGCAAAGGGATTGATAAAGCCAGCTGGATTAATTCCTAGCTCTTGAAACTGTTTCTGAATCTGCTCTTGCATCTGGCGCATCATCGCCGCAAAATCATCAGGTTTAGGATTTTCTTCATCGTTATTATCGGGAGTAAATCCAAATGGTGACATCAACGACTCCCTTTACTGTGAGACTAGTGCTCAACTAGCCTTGAAATTCTATCTATGAGTTGTAACGCTTGCTCGAGTGAAAATCTTCCCGATGAGCCTGTACCCCTTTTGGCGGCTAGGATGGCGGCGTGATTTCATCCCTTGCTGGAAGCAGCGCATTTGCAGCCCTTATCTGGTGGGTCGTTCCTATCGGCGGGCTCCTCGGTGGTTTGGGATATGTGGTCTGGGTTTCTAAGTTCAAGAGCAAATTTGAGAGCGAGACTTCGCGATCTGTAGGTCAATTCCAGCGCTTCCAAGATTCTTTTCGCGAGGATTCTTTTCGCCAAGGTCTTCCAGCGGAAGAAGAACGTCCATCTGAAGATAGCCCTTCGCCTAACGATGGCGCTACCTCATCTGAAAAACTTTAGTTTATAAAGAAAAAATAGCGATGCGATTCTCCCGCACTCCGTTACTTGTCAGAGCCCTCTTCTTCTTTGTTATCGCTCTTCCCCTTGCAACGCCCGTTAACTTTGTGGTGATCCAACCCGGAGAAGGCGCTCCGTTATTTCCTAAAGTCCTGCAGCTGAAGAAGGGCTTTGAAGAGAAGATAGAAACCTATAAGCCTCATGGACAGATGTATCTACTATCTATCTGGGTCTCCAATCCTGATGCC
This sequence comes from uncultured Candidatus Planktophila sp., assembly GCA_964610715.1. Classification (GTDB taxonomy): domain Bacteria; phylum Actinomycetota; class Actinomycetes; order Nanopelagicales; family Nanopelagicaceae; genus Planktophila. The sequence goes on along the minus strand of CAZSWE010000069.1, from coordinate 2,884 downwards.
AAAGTACTCGGGGCTGAGATTGTGCAATGTTGGGTGCGCTCTGATTGCGCAGTCATTCCTCGTTCGGTCGTTTATAAAAAAGGCACAAATACCAAAGCAGAAGTTAAGAAATCTACCGCCGAGATGAAGGTTTCTCAGAACACTGCAGTTGCTGCAACGAAGTCACTACTACAAAAGAAATTTCCAGACGTTGATACATCAGAGTTAGTTGATGGAGCTCTCAACATCTCGCTGAAAAATACAGGTGGACCAAGTGGTGGTCTGGTCTTTGCACTTGGCCTTACCGAGTTGCTGACACCGGCAGATTTACTGCAAGGAAGAAAGATTGCAGCATCAGGAACTATTACTTCCGCTGGCAAGGTAGGTCCGATTGGTGGAATCACTGAAAAGATCATCGCTGCAAAACGGGTGGGCGCCACGGTGCTCTTTGCAGCTCGCGAGAATTGCGAAGACCTACCTACTGATGTGAGCGGCATCTCTGTCGTTGCCGTCTCCACCTTAGAAGAGGCGCTGGAGTACCTTCAGAAGCCAGCCGATTCGAGTGCTCGAGGGGTAATTGGTTGCACTAACCTAAGTGCATGAATAGAAATAGAACACCGCTCATCATTACAGCTGCAATCATCTTTGGTGTTGGTGCGGCCCTGGCTTACTTCAGCGGCTTCTACATCGATTGGCTCTGGTTTAAATCAGTTGGCTTCACAGCTGTCTGGTCGACTGTATTGATCACAAAGGCTCAACTATTTCTCATCGTAGGTCTGCTCACTTCAGCGCTTATCTCTAGCAATATCTATATCGCCTACAAGCGCCGCCCACTTTATGTTCCAACCAGTATTGAGGTAAACGGAGTCGAGCGTTTACGCGCCCAGATTGAACCAATCCGTCGCTTGGTCTTTGTCGGTATCGTCGCAGCTCTTACCTACTTTGCTGGCTCTTCTGGAATGGTCTTTTGGCAGCAGTGGTTACTCTTTAGAAATTCCACATCATTTGGTGTGAAAGATCCTCAATTTGGTCTTGATGTTTCATTCTTTGCCTTTAAGTTACCGTTGTATCAAGCGCTTATTGGTTGGGCGATTTCAACGCTGATTTTGGCAACGCTAGCAAGTGCATTTGTGCATTACATGTACGGTGGAATCCGCACACAAGTTGAGACCGAGCGCACCACCGTTGCGGCTCGTGTACAGATTTCAATCTTGCTTGGCCTGGTCGTTCTTCTCAAGGCAGTGGCATATTGGTTTGACCGCTATGCACTAGCGCTCAAAGAAGGCCGATTGATTACCGGTCTTACTTACTCCGATGTCAACGCACTTCTTCCTGCGAAGGCGATTCTCTCTGCCATCGCAGTTATCTGCGCCCTACTTTTCTTTGCAAATATCGTTCGCCGCTCATGGCTCTTGCCAGCAGCTGGTACCGCACTTCTTGCAATCTCCTCAGTTCTTATTGCAGGTATTTACCCTGGGGCAATTCAGCAATTCCAAGTTAAGCCATCAGAATCTTCAAAGGAAGCGCCTTATATCCAGCGCAATATTGATGCAACCCGTGCCGCTTATGACATTAATGCCGTTGATTTCAAGGATTACAACGCAACGATTTCAACAACTGCAGGCCAGTTGGCAAAGGATGCCGTCACAATTGGAAATATTCGCTTGATGGATCCAAATGTTCTCTCAGCGACTTTCCGTCAATTGCAACAGATTAAGCCTTACTACGCCTTTCCAGAGTCACTTGATATCGATCGCTACACAGTAAATGGCGTTACACGTGATGCCGTTGTTGCAGTTCGCGAGCTCAATATCGAAGGAAACCCAAGTCGTAACTGGATCAACGATCACCTTGTCTACACACACGGATTTGGTTTTGTTGCAGCGTATGGCAACACCGTTGATGCCGATGGAAAGCCAAACTTCCTTGTAGGAGATTTACCGCCAACGCAAAATCTGGGCGAGTTCCAGCCACGTGTTTACTTTGGTGAGAATGTTCCTAACTACTCAATTATTGGCGGAAAGTCAGATTCGCCCGTTGAGTTTGACTACCCAGATGACTCTTCCGCTAACGGACAGAAGAACTACACCTATACCGGAGCCGGTGGAGTACCAGTTGGAAGCCTGCTTAACAAATTGCTCTTCGCAATTCGTTATGGCGAACAGCGCATCATTCTCTCTAATTTGATTAACTCAGAGTCCAAGATTCTCTTTAATCGCGAACCTCGTGAACGCGTAGCCAAAGTTGCTCCATGGTTGAGCCTCGATGGCGATCCATATCCTGCGATCGTTGATGGCAAAATCAAATGGATCATTGATGGCTACACCACGAGTGCTGGCTACCCATATGCACGTTCAACATCACTGACAGAGGCAACTCAAGATGCTCTCACTACGACAGCATCAGCGATTAGGGTTCAGTCAAATAGCGATGTGAACTACATCCGTAACTCGGTTAAAGCCACAGTTGATGCCTATGACGGAACAGTGACTCTCTACCAGTGGGATGAGAAAGATCCAGTTCTGAAGACATGGATGAAGGCTTTCCCTAACACGGTAACGCCGAAATCAAAGATGTCTAAGCAACTCCTTGAGCACGTTCGCTACCCAGAAGATATGTTCCGTATCCAGCGCGATATTTTGAGTTCGTACCATGTTGATTCTGCAGCTGCGTTCTACGGTGGACAGGACTTCTGGCGCGTTCCACGTGACCCATCAACATTTGGCGCTAACGCAGGTTCACAGCCTCCGTACTACATGACTCTTCAGATGCCAGGTGCTGAGAAGCCGTCATTCTCATTAACCACACCATTTGTTCCTCGTGGTGGTCGCGAAAACCTCTCAGCCTTTGCCGCAGTGAATTCAAATGCAGGCCCTGATTACGGAAAAATCACAGTGCTACAGCT
>CAZSWE010000068.1:2751-5742 GCA_964610715.1 uncultured Candidatus Planktophila sp. | reverse complement strand
ATGGCAGAACTTGTTGCATCAATTAAATCAATCGGAATTTTGCAACCACCAGTAGTACGTAAAGTTGCTGAAAACAAATATGAATTAATCATGGGTGAGCGCCGCTTCCGTGCGGCAAAACTTGCAGGCCTCACAAGTATTCCTGTCATTATTCGACAGACTCCTGATAACGAATTACTCCGTGAAGCGCTCATTGAAAACATTCACCGCAGCGAACTCAACCCGCTTGAAGAAGGCGCTGCCTATGCGCAACTACTGAGCGATTTTGGCTGTACACAGGAAGAGCTCGCTCTCAAGCTAGGGCGCTCACGTCCGCTGATTTCAAACACAATGCGCTTACTCAACCTGCCAGATTCAGTACAACGCAAAGTTGCAGCTGGAGTTATCTCGGCAGGACATGCTCGCGCACTCTTATCGTTAACGGATTCTGCAGAGATTGAAAAGTTAGCTTCTCGTATCGTGGCCGAAAGCCTCAGTGTTCGCGCGCTTGAAGAGATCATTACAACTCTTAAGCCTGCAACAGGTAAAACAGCCAAGAAGGTTGCTACCAAAGGCGTATCAGGGGCGAGCCTTGCAGCTGCAGAAGTACTGAGCGATTATCTCGATACTCGCGTTACTGTGCAGGCAGGAACGGGCAAGGGCAAGATTGTGATCGAATATTCAGGAAATGAAGATCTACAACGTATCGTTGATTTAATCGAAGGTTAAAAGAAATTAATTAAGCGCGGTTCCGCGACGCTTCATCTCTTGTTTAATAACTCCACCGAGGGCCTTAACGCCTTCGCGAATGCGCTCTGGAGTTGGGTGGCAGTATGAAAGTCGCATTGACCAAGAGCCAAGACCATCTGCATAAAAAGCATTTCCAGGAACAAAGGCAACCTTGGCAACAATCGCCTTAGGCATTAACGCTTTTGTATCAATCTCTGGTGGCAAATTAACCCAGACATAGAAACCGCCACCAGGCTTTGTCCATGTTGCTTCCTGTGGGAAGTGCTCTTCAAGGCTTTCTAGCATCGCATCGCGGCGCACCTTATAGAGCTCGCAGAAGCTAGCAATCTGATCGCGCCATGGCTGATCTGCCAAGTAGCTTGAAATTGTTAACTGCGTGAAGTTCGAAGGACATAAGATTGAAGATTCAGAGGCGATCACCAATTTATCTTTGAGTGATTGCGGCACTAGCGCCCAACCAATACGGAGTCCAGATGCGATTGTCTTTGAGAATGAGCCGAGATAGATAACGTTCTCAGAATCTTCTGCGCGCATTGCATTAGGCGATGGCTTATCAAAACCAAGTAGCCCATAGGGATTATCTTCAACAACAAAAATCTCTTCTTCGCGACAGATTGCCAGAATTTCAGTGCGGCGATCAGCAGGTAGACAGACGCCAGTTGGGTTTTGGTAGTTAGGGATTAAATACAAAAACTTAATTTTACGACCAGCAGCGCGCACGCTCTTGATAGCTGCGCGAAGTGAATCAGGTACAAGTCCATCGTGATCCATCTCAACGTGGACCACAGATGCTTCATATTGGCGGAATGTTCCGAGCGCTCCCACATAAGAAGGCGCTTCAACGAATACGACATCGCCTGGATCAATAAATATTCGCGAGATTAAATCAAGTGCTTGCTGTGAACCAGTTGTTACGACGATATCGTCGGCGTTTGCACGAATTCCTTCAAGCGCCATCACATCGCAGATCTGTTCGCGAAGCTTTGGATGTCCTTGGCCGCTGCCGTATTGCAGAGCCTCAGCCCCGTTGGTCAAAATCAATTCATTAACAACGCCAGCCATCATCTCCATCGGAAGAGCCGAAAGATTTGGCATTCCACCAGCGAGTGAAACTATCTCTGGGCGAGATGCAACAGCGAAGAGCGCGCGAATTTCAGAGGGCAACATTCCGGCGGCTCGTGTGGCAAATCTCTTCTCGAGATTTTGCGGAGCACCGGTCTGATAGCGAATTGAAATGTCGGACATAAGGAGAAGTCTCCCATACGGGCGTCAATGGTTGTGATGGATTTAGCGGCGGATGCCTGCGTTACGCAGGTCTGAAATACGTAAAGTTCCGGTCTTTGCATCATCTTCAGCAGCTAAATAGAGGCGTTGGATAGCAATAACAAAACTTTCAGCAATAGCGTTGCGAAAATCTGCTTGCGCAAGGCGGGTGGCATCACTTTCATTGCTGGAATATCCGAGATCAACGCGAACTGCCGGCGCTTTAGTCAGGCGGAGTGAATCCCATGTTTTTGCATGGCTACGACAGTTGATGAAATCGGTACGGGCACAAATTTCTCGTTGTACCAACGATGCAAATTTTTCGCCCACAATTGAATGGATTCCATGTTGATCGCTGCCATAGAAGAAGGTGGCAACTCCACGAGCTTGTGGGTTCTTATGGTGATCCACATGTAATGAAATCAAGAGATCAGCGCTGCTCTTATTTGTAAATGAGATTCGTTCAGCTTCACTTGGATTGTTCTGTGCACCGCGAGTAAGAAAAACGCTAGCGCCAAGTGCAAGCAAACGACCCTCGATACGCTGAGCTACGTCATAGACAATCTCTGCTTCATGGCTTTCAGAACCTGGATCAAGAACGATGACTTTATTGGCTAGCGCTGGCCCGCGATTTTTCTGCGCCGCACTTTCACGAAGAGCAGCAGGTGCGCCTCCTGAAACTATTTTGGTGAGGCGCAGCAGCGCGATGATTGTGGCAGGGCCACATTTACCATCTACTTTGACGCCGACCGATTTCTGAAACTCTTTTACTGCAGATTCAGTCATCTCTCCATAAATGCCATCGACGCGACCGCAGTTAAAACCCATCTCAGTAAGGCGCGATTGCAACGCGGCAACATCGTCACCGCGCATCATCGGAGATGGCTGCAGATTAAGAGAGCGATCTCCTAACTTCCAACGCGCCTCATCGAGTGCGCGCAAGGTTGCTTCATTGAGTTCGCCGGTGACATGTAGGCCGCGCCCTTGTTGGAAAGAGCG
>CAZSWE010000068.1:0-2651 GCA_964610715.1 uncultured Candidatus Planktophila sp. | reverse complement strand
ATTGCGCGGCATGGCCCGCACCATTCAGCCCAGAAATCCACGAGCACTGGTGTGCTGCTCTTGAGGACTACCTGATCGAAATCTGCTGCTGTGACCTTAATTGGTGCGCTCATTTTTACTCCTATTTATCTATTCTCGTTATCAACTTGGTTAGGTTACTAGTGGGATAAGAATTTTTCAGCGTCTAACGCCGCCTGGCAACCAGAACCTGCTGCAGTAATCGCTTGGCGATAGGTGTGATCCACCAAGTCGCCACAAGCAAAGACGCCAGCAAGGTTTGTTCGCGTTGAGCGACCTTCGACCTTTACATAGCCCTCGTTATCGAGAGTTACAGAAGATGTAACAAGTTCAGAGCGTGGAATATGCCCGATTGCCACAAAGAGGCCGGTGAAGTCGCGCTGTGTAACTTCGCCGGTCTGTGTATTGCGAAGCTGGAGCGCTTCTACCTTTTCTGCACCCAATACATCGGTGACTTCGGTATGCCAGAGCATCTCAATCTTTGGGTTATTCAGTGCGCGGTCCTGCATAATCTTTGAAGCGCGAAGTTCGCCGCGGCGGTGAATTAAGACAACCTTTGATGCAAACTTTGTTAAGAAGGTAGCTTCTTCAACTGCTGAATCTCCGCCACCAACGACTGCAATAGTTTGATCGCGGAAGAAAAAGCCATCACATGTTGCACACCATGAAACACCACGACCAGAGAGACGCTTCTCGTTCTCTAGACCAATCTCGCGATAGGCAGAGCCCATTGCAAGGATGACAGCGCGCGCCTTAACGGTGTTGCCAGAGCCATCTTTAATAATTTTGATATCCCCAGTTAAATCCATCTCGACAACATCATCGGTAATGAGTTCGGCGCCAAATCGCTTTGATTGCTTACGCATGTTATCCATGAGATCTGGTCCCATGATCCCGTCAATAAATCCTGGAAAGTTTTCAACCTCAGTTGTATTCATGAGCGCACCACCTGCGGTGACTGAACCTTCATAGACAACTGGGTTGAGCTGCGCGCGGGCTGCGTAGATAGCTGCGGTGTAACCGGCAGGACCTGATCCAACAATGACGAGTTCGCGTACTTCAGTGCTCATGAGCGCAGAGTACCGCGTGCGCTCTTCTTACTTCTTGCGAGCGCGTTGCCACACTTGCGTGGCGAAGGCGCGCAACCCTGCGATTTCACTCACTTTTAGTGCGCGTGCACAGAAGAGATAAGCCAGACCGCTACCGACAAGGAGAAGCAATAGACGCAGTGCGCGAATTGTCAGAGTTGTCTCTTCATATGCCCAGCCAAAGTATTGAGCGATAGCGAAGAATGGCAACATCCCAAGCAGTGAGGCTGCAAAGAGGCGACCGTGCTGTCCTGCAAATTCAGAGATTTGTAAGCGTCCTACATGCTTTTTCAGCAATGAGATGGTGATAAATAGCCCAACGATATAACTAATTGAGAAAGCGATGCCGAGTCCGACGGTGACCCAATTGCTATCGAGAGTTGCCAAGAAGAGATAGGAAAGCGCAACAGAGATAACGTTGATGATAATGATTGAAGTTACTTGTGTTTTAGTATCTTCAAAGGCGTTAAAACCGCGGATCAGAATTAAGTTAATTGAGAAGGCAACTAAACCTAAGCTGAGCGCAGATAAGACAAAGCCGATGTAACGCGAATCTTCGAGGCTAATTCCCATATAGAGAACTTCTGTCATTAATGGGCCAAAGAGCAAGAGCGCAACAGCGCTCGGCACAGTAACAACGCCCACCATACGAATAGCGCGGATCAACTGCTTACGAACTTCTTCAAAATCTTTTGCGATTGCCAGCTTTGATAAGTGTGGCAAGAGCGCGGTCACAATAGAGATAGTCACGATTGAGTAAGGCAACAACATGATGTAGTAAGCGCTCGTGTATGGAGTAAAACCAACGCCAGTTTCAATTCCAGCTTGCGCACTTCGGACCGCGGCGCTGGTAGCAACATTTACTGTGACCAAGTAACCCAACTGCGAAATAAGTACATAAAGTAAGGTCCAGCCCGCTAAACCAAATGATTTACCAAGACCTTTGACCCCGAAGGCCAAACGGAGATGAATCCCTGATCTCTTTACGACAGGAACCAAGATGAGCGCTTGAATCACAACACCAAGCGTTGTTCCCCAACCAAGGAGCTGTACTTGGAAATCGGTAATTGAATCAATAGTGATGGTGTGCTGGAAGGCCAAGATTGCGGCAAAGACAACGATGACAACCAAGTTATTGGCGATTGGCGCCCACATAAGAGGTGCGAATGATCCGCGCGCATTGGCAACTTGGCCGAGCATTGTGAAGAGGCCAAGGAAGAAAATTTGTGGCAAGCAGTAACGAGTAAAGGCGATGGCGATTTCGCGCTCAGTTTCAAAGCCAGGTGTTGAAAATTCAGGGGCATAGATTCTGACGAGAGCGGGCGCAAAGATCACTCCAACTGCAACTAAGACAAGAAGAATTCCCGAAATTGTTGTCACTAAGCGGGATGCAAAACCATGTCCGCCATCTTCATCATCGAATGAGCGAACTAATTGCGGAACAAAGATTGCAGTGAGGGCTCCACCAACAAGTAGGTTGTAGAGAATATTCGGCATGGTATTTGCCACGTTGTAGGTATCGGCAAGAAGTGCGGTACCAAGAAC
>CAZSWE010000067.1:0-5746 GCA_964610715.1 uncultured Candidatus Planktophila sp. | reverse complement strand
CGCGGCCTCCGCTGTCTTTGATGATTTTGAGATATGTCTCAAGTGATGGTGTGACGGTACGTTCTTCGAGTTCTGGATCGAGAATTACCATTAGTTCATAGTGACGCATACGTTAACCCGACCTCCTTTGGACTAAACGGCCACGGCATTTGACGTGACAAGAGGGTTAATACTCTTCACAAATACACCCGGCGGGCTCTTCGTGAAGAGGTTAAGGGTAACTCTCGCCCGTGGATAAGAGAAATTCGCTGGGGAATACGCCCGATTTACGATGGCGGGCAGCCAGGCGCACAACCAGGGCGATCGAAGCCCCAATGCGTATCAAGGTGATGATCGAATAGGCGACAACCGGTAACCCGAACTTGGCGCCAGTCACCGAGGCCAGGTGCTGCCAAATCGCTAGGTGATACAGAACTTCGGCGCCCTGCCAGAACCAGAAGATTGCCACATCGCGTTTATCAATCAGTGCGATGACGGCAAGGGGAACAAGCCATAAAACATATTGCGGTGAATACACCTTACTGACTGCCATGACAGCAACCATGATGAAGAGCGCAACGTGTGCAAGTTTTAAGACATCAACTGTCTGTAAGAAGAAAAGTGAAAACAGTGTGATGGCGATTAGTAGGAGTAGAACTGAAAGATAATTCTGATGCGTCAGATTCAAACCAAGGTTTGAGAGCGCATACCAAAGAGATCCCCAATCTGAACCACGATTGAGATTGAGTGAGTAGAAGCGCCACCAACCATCAAAGGTGGTCAGAGCAACGGGCAGATTAATCGCAACAAAAGTTGTAACCACAACCGCTGAATACTTTACAAACTTCAGTAAATCTTCACGTCTAAAGTAAATCAACGCAATTGGTATCAAGAGAAAGATTGGTAAGAACTTGGTGGAGATTGCAATTCCTAAAGCAAAGGCGCTCGCATAATCTTGCTTGCGATCGAACCAATAGATTGCCAGCATCATCGCCGCAATCGCCCACAGATCCCAGTTGATATAGAGAGATGCAATTGCAGCAGGTGCTAGCGGTAGTAAATATCCGAATTCAGGTCTGATACGAAAGACGATGAGTGCAATAAAGATAAAGAGGAGTGCAAGCAGCAACGCACTTCCGTAGAAATAGTTATTTGCTCCCTCTGGAAATAACTTTGCACTCGCCCACATGATGGCGCCTTGAACTACTGGATACTCAACAGAATTTTCACTGTTGTTATAAGCCCAAACCCCTTTATCTAGCCCTCTTTCACCATAGAGTGCAGGAATATCTGAGTAACAGGCATGTACATATTGGTCAGGCGTCTTCCAACTAGTTTCGGCGCAGTAATTAAATTTTGCAAAGCTAACTAGTGAGGCAAGGAGCGCTAACGCAATAACTACGCGAGTTGTAACGCGCATAGATCGAGCTAATCCTTCTTAACTTGGCGACCACCACTTGTCATCACAACAGGATCAAGTCCGCCGATATTTGCAGGGGCAGGAAAGCTCATGACCGGCTCATTGCGGAGCGCGCCCTTCATAAATGCAGTCCAGATACGCGCTGGGAAAGATCCACCAGTCACAGATGTCAGGCCACCAATTCCGTTAAGTGATTCTGATGCGCTATCGCGAAAGAGCGCCACAGTTGCAGAAAGTTGTGGTGTGTAACCGGCAAACCAGGCAGATGCATTTGATTGCGATGTACCAGTCTTACCTGCAGCAGGGCGACCAAGGCCGAGGGCCGCAGCACCTGTTCCGCCAGTGACAACGCTCTTGAGCGCATACGTTAGATCAGCCATGACCTCTTTACTAAATACCTCTTGGGTCTGCGGTTTTCCTTGATAGAGCACGCCCTTATTTGGACCAGTCACTTGAGCAACCATGTATGGCTTTGAATAAACACCTTGCGCTGCAAAGGTTGCATATGAATTAGCAACATCGATCACATGTGGGCTTGCTACACCGAGCGTTACTGATGGAGTTCCAATCATGGCAACTGTTTCAGGAATTCCCGCGCGACGTGCTGCATCGACAACTTTATCTAGCCCTGCCTTAATGCCAAGTGGAACATAGACAGTGTTAATGGAGTGTTGTGTTGCAGAGAGTAAATCAACCTGTCCCCAGCCTTCATTTCCATAGTTAGCGACTTCATATGGTTTACCGAGATCATCGAATACTTGTGGTGAATCACCATTCCACATCGATGTCAGTGGAATTCCAGCTTCGAGCCCTGCAATCAGTGCGAAGGCTTTAAAGGTAGAGCCGGCTAGCGCAATTGATTGCGTTGCATCATTTAATTGGCGCACTACATAGTCACGACCGCCATACATCGCAATGACTTCGCCAGTTCCTGGGCGAATCGCAACGAGGGCGGTGTGAAGGTTTGCTGGCGCAGGCGATGGTGTTAAACGGTTGACTGCATCAACTGCCGATGTCTGTGCGCGTTGATCAAGAGTTGTCTTAATGACATACCCGCCAACAAGTAGCTGTTCTTGAGTAAATCCAACTTTGCTCAACTCTTTCTGAACTGAATCAATGATGTAACCCTTAGGGCCACTGAGCTGACCTGAGGTTGTGCGCGGTGCAATCAGTGGCATCTTCGCTGCCTTTGCTTCAGCTTCGGTGATCCACTTCTTCTCGAGCATTCCATCTAATACATATTGGAATCTGGCATCCAAGCGCGCCTTATTTCTCTCCTTCTGCGCCTTATCTCCAAAGAATGGGTCATAGAGACCAGGGGAGCGCAAAATACTTGCAACTACTGCAGCTTGAGAGAGTGTTAACTGATTTGCATTGCGATTGAAATATTGTTGCGCCGCAGTCTGCACGCCATATGCGCCACGGCCAAAATAAATGGTGTTGAGATAGTTTTCGAGGATCTGATCTTTGGTCATCGCATTCTCTAATTTAAGAGAGATGACCAGCTCTTTAATCTTGCGCTGGATCGTTCGGCTCGGCGTTAAAAATGCCGTCTTCGCATACTGCTGTGTAATCGTTGAACCACCAGCGCTATTGAGGTCCCCTGAGCGAATATTGTTGAGTAGCGCACGCGCAATACCTGTGGCGCTAAATGCACGGTTGGAATAAAAATCGCGATCTTCTGCGGCCATTACTGCGTAGCGAAGTTTGAGCGGAATCTTGGCAAGCGGAAGAATTTGACGGTTCTGAGTTCCGATGCGACCGATTTCTGCGCCATTGGAATATTGAATAATTGTCGATTGGCTATTTACATAGGCGTTGGGGTCAGGAATTGAAACGGTAAACCAGGCAAAGGCGAAGAGCGTTGCTCCTGCAACAAAGCTGAATCCGGCGATAAATACACCTGTGCGGATTACAAATCTCTTCAACATGTTCGTAAGGTTACTAGGCAATTACCGCAACGATGGCGAAGCAAAGTCCTCGTCCTCAAGTGTTCGTTGTCTCCTTGGGGCTTTACGCTCACGACCATCGCCAAGTAAGTAGGTAGAGCAGAGATGGTTCCATGAACATTCGCGGCACACTTCAACGACGTACACAGAGAATTCACCGAATTCTCTCTCCATCTCTAACAACTCGCCACCATTTTTAATACGCCCAGAAAATTGGCCAAGTTGATCGCCAAATGTGTAGCGAAGTTCAACTAAAGAATCTTTCTTGCAGACCGGACACTTTCTATCTGCTTTTTCTCCATGATATTTAGCTGCGCGCATTAAGTATGGATCTGCATCGCATGCATCAACGACTCCACGGAAGAGCGCAAGCAGGGTTGCCCGCTTATCAAGTGAATAGTCGATGAATCCTCGCTTTGTTTTCATAGCAGGAGAAGAATAATCCTCTTTCATTAACTACGCTTCTCGTGTGGACCAGCAGATAACCCAACAATCAACACTGTGGCAGTTGGTGAGAGATAGAAAGCTCTTCCGTCTGCTGCGCGTTCGTTGGTCGGGTCAATTCACTGATGGGCTCTTTCAGAGCGCACTGGCATCCTTTCTCTTATTCTCTCCAGAGCGCCAAGCAAGTGCAACGAGCGCCGCAGTTGCATTCGCGGTCGTTCTCCTTCCTTACTCAGTTATTGGACCTTTTGTTGGAACGCTCTTAGATCGCTTCTCTAGACAACGTGCAATTCTCTTTTCAAACTTAACGCGCTCGGCAACTCTTTTAGTGATTGCATTTCTCATCTTTAACGATTACACAGGAACTGTAATTACCGCATTTGTTTTAATTGCATTCGGTGTAAACAGACTTATCTTGGCTGGACTTTCAGCTGGTATTCCGCTGATGACTACTCCGCAAAATCTAATTACAGCTAATGCCCTTGCTGTTACTGGTGGCTCTGTCTGGGTCGTCCTAGGTGGAGGACTTGGTCTTGGGCTGCGGAAAATATTCGACCGCTTCGCCTCGGCAGATCACTCTGATGCCTTCCTTATCGTTGCTGCATCTGTCGGTTATCTCATCGCCGCACTTTTGACCTCACTTCTTGCAAAAGCTGAGATTGGTCCGCGCCCTCATGAGATTGTCAAAGGCAGCATCACCCAAGGCTTCAAGGAGATGCGTGAAGGTTTTGCTTTCCTTAGCAATCATGCAGATGCAGCACGTGGAATTGTGGCTGTTGCTATCCATCGCGGTGGCTTAACCGCACTTACTTTAACTGCGCTTTTGCTTGAGCGAAATTCATTTAATGATCCAGCAGATAGCAGCGCAGGACTTGCTGGACTGAGCTTCACACTCAGCATTGCCGCCGTTGGTTTTGTCATCGGCGCACTCATTGCACCACGCGGAGTTGCAAAGGTAGGACGACACCGCTGGATGCGTTTATCGATTGCGGCTGCAAGTGTGAGCGCGCTCTTATTGGTTATTGATCGCAACCCGGTGTTGCTTGCTGCGACCGCCTTCTTCACTGCTTTATGTGGACAGAGCGTGAAGGTCACCAATGATGCACTTGTGCAATCCAAGATTGATGACTTCTTCCGCGGTCGCGTCTTTGCCGTCTATGACGTAGTTGTAAATGCTGCGATTGTGAGCTCATCTTTATTAGCCGCTTGGGTGCTGCCTCTATCCGGAGATTCCTGGCAACTTCCTTTAGGCGTTTCGGTCGCCTGGTTCTTATGCGCCACAGTCGTGCTGCGACCAAAGAAATTCTTTATTAGGGATGTCGCCTAGCTTTCCACCATTGCAGTAACTCTTCAGTCGCACGTTCTTCACCTAGTGGGCCGTGTTCCATACGAAGCTCCATGAGAAAATCAAGCGCTTTACCTACATCGGCAGATGGTGAGATCCCAAGTAACTTCATTACCTGCGCGCCATCGAGATCAGGGCGGATTTTAGAAAGTTCTTCTTCCTCTGCCAACTTAGCGATGCGCTCTTCCAAACTGTCATATGTGCGCGCTAAACGTTCAGCCTTTTTCGCGTTACGAGTAGTGCAATCAGCGCGTGTAAGTACATGTAAATGCGTCAGTAAATCGCCGGCATCGCGCACATATCTACGCACTGCAGAATCAGTCCATTCACCGTCGCCATACCCATGAAAACGCAGGTGGAGCGCAACCAAAGTTTCAACTGCATCGATGGTCTCATTATCAAAGCGGAGCGCCTTCATACGAGCTTTTGATAAACGCGCGCCAACGATTTCGTGGTGATGGAATGAAACTCCGCCGCCTTCGATGAGATTACGAGTCTTTGGTTTACCAATGTCATGCAGAAGCGCTGCTAAACGAATAACTAGATTTGGTCCGCCAAGTCGCTCTTCTTGCGCAATCGCTTGTTCCAGCACCGTAATTGAATGTTCAT
>CAZSWE010000066.1:0-5823 GCA_964610715.1 uncultured Candidatus Planktophila sp. | reverse complement strand
ACGGTAAAGATTTCACAGATGTTGTTGCTCTGATGAATGAAGCTAACGCAATTGGTGGCCGCCATGGACTTGGAATGGCTGATCAAATCGAAAACCGCATCATCGAAGCGAAATCTCGTGGAATCTATGAAGCCCCAGGAATGGCGCTGCTCTTTATCGCTTACGAGCGCTTACTTTCTGCGATTCACAACGAAGACACCATTGCCAATTATCACGCCGAAGGTCGCCGCCTTGGTCGCTTGCTCTACGAAGGTCGCTGGCTTGATCCACAGAGTTTAATGCTGCGCGAATCTCTGACACGTTGGGTGGCATCTGCAATTACTGGCGAAGTAACGTTGCGCCTGCGCCGTGGTGATGATTATTCAGTTATCAATACAACGGGTCCTGCGCTGAGCTATCACCCAGATAAGTTGTCGATGGAGCGCACAGAAGATGCAGCATTCGGTCCTACAGATCGAATTGGTCAATTAACTATGCGCAATCTCGATATTGCCGATACCCGTGCAAAGCTGGAGATGTATCGCGACCAAGGCCAACTCGGTGGCGGAGATTTCAACCTCATTAAGGAGCTCGAAAATTAATAGCGCAACTAGAAAAGTCCTGGCAGCGATCTTCGTCGTTGTCCTAATCGCTGCAACTATTCTCGGAGGAATTCAATTGACCGGATCAGATTCATCAAAGCTTCCTACTGTCTCAGCTGCTGCCGGACAGACCCCGACGATTTCAGCGCCTGAAGGAACTCCTCCAGCTGAACTGACAACTGAAGATGTCATTGTTGGAACAGGTGCAGAAGTTCTTCCTACTTCAACTCTGACTGTTCATTACGTCTTAATGACTTGGTCAGATGGAAAGCTCATCGAATCATCATGGTCGGGTGAACCTGCAACATTCCCATTGGCACAAGTTGTTGAGGGATGGCAGAAAGGTCTACCGGGCGCTAAAGAGGGCGGACGTCGCCTCTTGGTGATCCCACCAGATATGGGTTACGGACCATCAGGTGCTGGACCAATTAAGCCTTATGAAACTCTTATCTTCGCAGTCGACATTATTAAAGTCGCCTAGTTCCCTAAGAGTTACTTCTTCTTAAACCAGACTGTTGTACCGGCTGGAATCTTTCCATTCACAAGCGGTTTAGAAGATAACAAAATTTCACCCTTTGGCATGGTGTATTCCTGCGCTCTAAAGTTGGTGATGCAGTTCCAGCCATTGGGTCTTGAGAAGTGAAGCACTGATACATCGCTGGTCTTATGCCACTTAATCTCTTCCTTTGTCTGCAAATCCTTACGTAGCTCAAGGGCGCGACGGTAGATGGCAAGAGGTGAATGAGCATCCTTCTCTTCGACTTCTACTGAGTAATCGCCAAACCAATTTGGTTGCGGCAAGTGCGCGGCGCCTGTACCAAAGCCAAATGAAGAACCTGACTTTGTCCATGGCAGCGGCACTCGGCAGCCATCACGGCCCTTATCAATTTTGTGGTTACGCAAGTACTGCGGATCTTGAATATCTTTCTCTGGAATATCAGTGACTTCATGAAGTCCAAGTTCTTCACCTTGGAACATATAAGTACTTCCAGGGAGGGCCAAGATATAGAGCGTTGCCGCTAACCCATTATTAGTGCCAGATTCTTTATCTAACGGATGGGAAGTGCCATTACTCAACATCCAATCACGGCGATTTACTGCAGGGTTGAGCCCCATCTTCGTTGCATGGCGAATCTGATCGTGATTTGAGAGCGTCCAGGTGCAGGTTGATTTATTCTTCTCGGCCAGCTCGATAGCCTCCTGCGTAGCGTTGCGATAAGCGCCAGCTTCAAATGGAGTATCGATAAAGCGGAAGTCAAAGCACTGACCCAGAGTCTTAGTGCTGGCATAGAGCGGTAAACGCTCTGGGTGCACAAATGCCTCTGCAACTGCAACACGTGGAGGATCGTAGGTATTAAAGAGTTTGCGCCACTCTTTATAGATTTTAAATAATTCATCGCGGTCGGCAAAAATGCCCTTGCCCTTAGCGCCGCGCTGCTCAAGTCCTTCAAAGACATCAAGGTTGCGAAGTGGCTCAGATAAATCTTTCTTCAGCGCATGTGCGACATCGATACGGAATGCATCGACTCCGCGATCTGCCCAGAACTTTAAAGTCTTTAAAAAGTCTTTCTGAATTTCAGGGTTATCCCAGTTGAAATCTGGTTGCTCTGGCGCAAACCAGTGCATGTACCACTGGTTATGTTTTCCACCCATGGCAGATTCGTGGGTCCATGCGCTCGGCGCAAAGTGTGAAACCCAATCCGTTGGTGGCAGCTCACCTTTCTTGCCACGACCATCGCGGAAGATATATCGACTACGCGCCTTTGAGCCAGGCTTTGCAGCGATTGCTTCCTTAAACCATTCATGCAAATTGGAAGAGTGGTTTGGAACGATATCTACATAAACACGAATGCCAACCTTATGAAGAGCGGCAAGCATCTCATCAAAATCAGCGAGCGTTCCTAACTTTGGATCGACGTCGCGATAGTTGTCGACGTCGTAACCGCCATCGACTAAAGCAGATGGATAGAAAGGGCTAAGCCAGACTGCATCAATATTGAGGGATTTCAGATAAGGAATACGCGAAGTAATGCCTTTGAGATCACCAATGCCATCACCGTTGGAATCGGCGAAGCTACGTGGATAAATCTGGTAAACCGAGGCTTGGCGCCACCAGTTCTTATCTTTACTCAGGCCCTTTGACTTTGACATGCGTGGAACTCTACGCAAGCAGAGCAACACCCGACAGATAAACACGCAAATTGTGACGTAAATGAAACATTTTTGCAGTTTTGTGCAGAGCCGTTATAAATTCCGTACTCTTACTCCATGTCCTTAATGTTGACCTTGGATTTACTCGCCACTTTCGCCTTTGCTCTGGTGGGTGCAAGAGTTGCAGCAGATAAAGGACTTGATTACGGCGGTATCGCTTTCATCGCAGCCGTCGCCTCACTTTCAGGTGGAACGCTACGAAATGTTTTCCTCGGAATTCGCCCGGTTTGGATTATTGATCCTTGGATCGTTCTGAGCGTCATCGCCGCAGTTCTTTTGACTTTGGTATTTAGGCGCATAACACATATAGGCAAAACACTTCTGATTATGGATACCTTCGGCTTAGCCGTAGCTGCCATGTCAGGTACACAACTTGCATATGAGATGGATGTTGTCTGGTTTGGTGCGATTTTTCTTGGCGTCATTACAGCTGTAACTGGGGGACTCGTCCGAGATGTTCTCTGTCAGCTCGAACCAGTCTTGCTCCATCGTGAAACCATCGGTACATCAACCTTGATGGGCGCATCCACTTATGTCGCACTTCACGGTCTGGGGTTTGCTGACAATGTCTCAGCTATTGCTGGCGGGCTGGTTGTAATCGCCACCCGCTTAATCTCAATTAAGTTCGATCTCCACTTGCCTAAATTTGAGAAGAAGTAGCGTCTCTATGAGGATTCACAAGCAATCCCTGTAGGTTTCTCCTATGTCTACCGAGCTCGAGATTCTCAAGTCTCTTGAATCTGAGGCTATAGAAATCTTTCGCGAGACTGCGGCGACCTTCCGTAAGCCGGTTTTGATGTACTCCATCGGCAAGGATTCATCAGTTCTTCTGCACTTAGCCAAGAAAGCTTTCTATCCAGCGCCGATCCCATTCAAGCTACTGCATATAGATACAACCTGGAAGTTTAAAGAGATGATCTCCTTCCGCGACAAAGTCGTAGCAGATGACAATTTATCTTTGATTGTGCATACCAACCAAGAGGGCGTTGCCAATGGGACCAACCCATTTACATTTGGAATCTCTGAGTACACGCGCATTATGAAGACAGTTGCGCTTCGCCAAGCGCTTGATCTTCATGAAGTTGATGCGGCTATTGGTGGTTCACGACGAGATGAAGAGAAGTCTCGCGCCAAGGAGCGAATCTTTAGCGTGCGCGAATCTGGCCATCGCTGGGAACCTCGCGCCCAACGCCCTGAACTCTGGCGTACCTACAATCCCAAGTTAGCTCCTGGCCAAACTATGCGAGTCTTTCCACTTTCAGATTGGACCGAACTCGATATTTGGCGCTACATAGCAGCTGAGAATATTGAGGTTAATCCTCTCTACTTCGCAAAAGAGCGCCCCGTTGTGATGCGTGGAAACCAAATCATCATGGTTGATGACGAGCGTTATCAACTTAACGACGGCGAAAAACCCGAGATGAAACGGGTTCGCTTTAGAACTCTAGGTTGCTACCCACTTACAGCAGCGGTCGAATCAAGCGCGACAACGATTGAAGATGTTGTTGAAGAGGTCTTCCAGGTAAAGCTGAGCGAACGCGCAACTCGCCTCATTGATGGCGCCAACGAAGATTCCATGGAGAAGAAGAAGCGCGAGGGCTACTTCTAATGCAGATCCCAGTAGTTCGCCTTCTTACATGTGGCAGCGTTGATGATGGCAAGAGCACCCTTATTGGTCGCTTGCTCGTTGAGACCGACAGCATTCCGTACGACACAGTCGATACAGCTCGCCAGGTACGACGCGCAGGTTCAAATATTCCGGCAGGAGAAATTGATTTCAGTTTGCTGACAGATGGCCTTGAGGCAGAGCGCGAACAGGGCATCACCATCGACGTTGCCTATCGCTCTATGTCACTTCTCGATGGCCGCCGCCTCATTATTTCGGATGCACCAGGCCACGAGCAGTACACGCGCAATATGGCAGTTGCCGCATCGCGCGCTCAGATTTCAATCGTTCTCGTTGATGCCACAAAAGGAGTTCGCACCCAGACTCTTCGCCACTTAACAATCTGTTCGCTGATGGGTGTGCAACGCGTACTTGTTGCCGTTAATAAGTTGGATGCAGTTGGATTTAATGAAGAGATCTATCTGCAGATCAAGGGCGAAATTGAGAAGACCCTTGCACGTCTAGACCTGACAGATGTTCACTTTATTCCGCTTAGCGCTTTAGCTGGTGACAACGTCGTTCAGCGCAGCACGCAGGCGCCTTGGTATCAAGGGCCAACGCTGCTTGAGGCGATTCAATCTTGGCAACCAACACAGAGCGCCAGTGCAACCGCACGCATGCGTGTTCAATCGATTTCTCGAGCAGATGATTTCCGCGGCGTCAGCGGGACCATTCACCATGGCAACTTTGCAGTGGGGGATGAAGTCAAGATTTTCCCTAGCAACAAGCTCGCCAAGATCGGAAAGATCATCTCGGGCTTTCAAGAAGAGCAGGTAGCGCTAGAAACAAGCGCGGTCACCCTTGTTCTGGAACCTGAGGTAGATGCAACGCGTGGAGATTTGATTGCCGCAGCAAGTGAAGAGCTACATGCATCCGATCGCTTTAACGCCCATCTTGTCTGGTTTAACGAAGATGCGCTGATCCATAGCCGCTCTTACCTACTTATCTCTGGGCCAACCCAGACGCCTGTCATTGTGACCAAGATTCGCCACAAAATTGATGTCAATACAGGCGAACATAACTCTGCAAATACGTTGGTAATGAACGAAATTGGTGAAGTTGAAATCGCTACCAATCAGCCTTTAGCGCTACTTCCTTATAAGCAATCCCGCGAATTCGGAAACTTCATCCTTGTCGACCGCCTTAATTTTCAGACTGTTGGTGCTGGAATGATTCGCCATGCTCTTCGCCGTGGCGAGAACATTACTTATCAAGAGTATGAAGTCGATAAGGCTGCCCGAGAGAGCGCAAAGAATCAGAAAGCGAAAGTCATCTGGCTTACTGGTCTTTCAGGTTCAGGAAAGTCAACAATTGCCAACGTTCTCGCTAAGCGCCTTCATGCGCTCGGTATGCACGCCTATGTTC
>CAZSWE010000065.1:0-5924 GCA_964610715.1 uncultured Candidatus Planktophila sp. | reverse complement strand
GACGGTCTTCGAGGTATTTCATTTCAGGTGAATCTGGCGCTGGCTTGAAGTAAGCAGGTGTGTACTTATCAAGCTTGTCATCAGCCAAAGGAATCTCAAGACGATCGCGGAATTCAATGATGTCTTCAAGAGACATCTTCTTCATCTGGTGCGTTGAATTACGACCTTCGAAGTGCGAACCGAGAGTCCATCCCTTGACGGTCTTAGCCAAGATAACTGTTGGGCGACCGTTCTTCTCAGTTGCTGCTGTATATGCTGCAAACAACTTACGATAATCATGGCCACCGCGCTTGAGGTTCCAAATTTGATCATCAGACCAATTGGCAACCATTGCAGCAGTACGTGGATCGCGACCAAAGAAATGTTCGCGAACAAAGGCACCGTTTTCAGCCTTAAAGGTCTGGTAATCACCATCAAGAGTTGTATTCATGATGTTCACAAGTGCGCCTTCGCGATCTTGGGCAAGAAGTGGATCCCATCCGCGGCCCCACACAACCTTGATGACATTCCAGCCTGCACCACCGAAGATTGATTCGAGCTCTTGAATAATCTTGCCGTTTCCGCGCACCGGACCATCAAGGCGCTGCAAGTTACAGTTAACAACGAAGGTGAGGTTATCTAGCTTCTCGCGAGAGGCAAGACCGATTGCACCCAGGGTATCGACTTCATCCATTTCACCGTCGCCCAAAAATGCCCAGACATTCTGATCGCTGGTGTCTTTGATTCCGCGGTTATGTAAGTAACGATTAAAGCGCGCTTGATAGATAGCGTTGATAGGACCAATACCCATCGACACAGTTGGGAACTGCCAGAAGTCAGGCATTAAACGTGGATGTGGATATGAAGATAAACCACCTGCAGTATGTGAAAGTTCCTGACGGAATCCATCTAGTTGATCTTCTGTGAAGCGTCCTTCAAGAAATGCACGTGAATACATTCCTGGGCTGGCATGTCCTTGGAAGAAAATCTGGTCTCCACCACCTGGGTGATCTTGCCCGCGGAAGAAGTGGTTAAAGCCAACTTCATATAACGCAGCAGAGGAAGCATAAGTAGAGATGTGTCCACCAACGCCGACGCCAGGACGTTGCGCACGGTGGACCAACATCGCTGCGTTCCAGCGAACGTAAGAACGAATGCGACGTTCGATATCTTCATCGCCCGGAAATTCTGGTTCGTTTTCAGGAGAAATAGTGTTGATGTAATCAGTTGTACGAAGTGAAGGAAGTCCGATATTTCTTTCGTGCGCTCGCTTGAGAAGTGACAACATCAGGTAACGGGCACGGACTGGACCGGCAGCCTGTAGAGCGGCATCGAAGGATGCCTGCCATTCAGCTGTCTCGCTGGGATCGGTATCTACTAGTTGGTCGATTATCTGATCTGGATGTCCAGCGAATTCGGTCATAGGCGTATTCTCGCGCCAAATGCGTGTGAGAGCAAAAAAATACGCTCTGAGGCAGGAAAAACCCTTGTAAATATCCGTCTCATCCGTTGGACTTATCCCGTGGCAATACGCATGGGTTTTGCTAAAGGAGAACTCGTCCTCGAAGTCGGATATGGACCTGACTGTGACGATGAATTGCGCGCACAGATTAAAGCCATTGTCGGCACTGAATTTCTTGAAGGTTCCACAACCGATGTAGTCGATGCAGTCCTTCTCTGGTTCCGCGAAGATGATGGCGATCTTGTCGACGAATTAATGGATGCAATGACCTACCTTTCCGAGACTGGGCCCATCTGGGTGCTCACCCCAAAGATGGGACGAGATGGCCATGTCGAACCAAGTGATATTCAAGATGCGGCTCCCACATGCGGTCTTAGTCAGACGTCAACCGTTGCTGTTGCAAAAGATTGGACCGCCACACGTCTAGTGGCACGTAAGGGTGGCAAGCGATAGATTCGCGCCATGACTCAACTACCTGCAGGAATTAGCGTCGGAGAAGTAGCACCTGATTTTGAACTTAAAGATCAGCATGGTGCGAAGGTAAAGCTCTCATCATTTAAGGGCGAGAAGAACGTCGTCGTTCTCTTCATCCCATTCTCATTTACCGGAACTTGCACAGGCGAACTCTGCGCAATCCGCGATGACCTTGCTGCATTCCAGAATGATGATGTTCAGGTAATTGCTATCTCTTGCGATTCACCATTTACTCAGAAAATCTTCGCTGAGCAAGAAGGTTATAAGTTCCCTGTTCTTTCAGATTTCTGGCCACACGGCGCAGTGGCTCAGGCATATGGAATCTTTAATGCAGATCTGGGTTGTGCACTTCGCGGAACATTTGTAATCGATAAGCAGGGCGTCATTCGCTGGAGCGTTGTCAACGGTCTCGGAGATGCTCGAAATAACGGTGATTACAAGAGCGCTATCGCAGCCCTCTAATTCATCGCCTTACACGCACGATTTTCGTTCTTTCGGATATATAAAGTAGTATTCGCAAGCACGCCGGGTGGTTAGCTCAGTGGTAGAGCGCCTCGTTTACACCGAGGATGTCGGGGGTTCGAAACCCTCACCGCCCACAAAAAGTAGCTCTAGCGAAATGAGATCTGCGATGGGTAAGTTTTTACTAGTCTCGGCGCTTTCGATTGGTGCGCTTCTCGGACTCTCACTCTTACCAGATAGCACATGGGCAGATATTGATGGACTCCCCGCACATCCGCTCGTTATTCATGCGGTCATTATCTTGCTGCCGCTGGTATCACTTGTGCTGATCTTTGGAATCTATAAGAAGAGATTCATCACCAAGTTTCATCTCTATCTCATCCCTGCCACAGCCGCTACAACTATCTTTGCCGTGATAGCAAAGTCCTCCGGTGAAGAACTTTCGAAGGTTACATTCCTGCCAAAAGAACATGCCGAATGGGGAGAAAGGCTGGCTGCAGTCTCTGTTGCCTTGTTAGTAACTCTTATCCTGCATGTTCTCGTTACTGTTTATAAGCGTAAGAAAGTCTTGGCCAAGATGACTTCCTTCACCCTTCTTGCTCTTGCAATTACCAGTATTGCGTTGACATATGTTGTAGGACATTCTGGGGCGGAAAGCGTCTGGAAATATAAGTATTCAACGGCTGTAGAGCGAGCAAATCAGAGCGATAACGAATAGCAAGATTTATCAAGTAAGGTACGCACAGAACTCAATATTGAAGTCCACTTACCTCTAGAGGAGAACGCCGTGAAAGCAAGCGCCAGCGACCAGCGTTCCATCTTGGATATTCAAAAGTTCGATTTTCAGTCAGCCACACTTCGCAATAAGGCTGCCAATCTTCCTGAACTCGCAGAGATCAATAGCCTGACCATTAAGCAGAACAATGCTCGTGATCTTCGTATTGCCGCCGAGACAGAACTCAGCGATGTGAAGCGCGAACTAGCCCGTGCTGAGGGCGATGTCGAACAGATTGTCACTCGCATTGAACGTGATGAGAAGAGACTCTCATCAGGCACCGGAACACCAAAAGAACTTGAACAAACCCAGCACGAGCTTGTAACTCTTGGAGCCCGTAGAGCTGAACTTGAAGAAGTCGAGCTTGAAATCATGATGCGCGTGGATGCTATCAAAGAGCGAATTGCAGATTTATCGGGGCAAGAGAACCAATTCGCTCTTGAAATCGCGGACCTGAATATCCGTAAAGAGAATGCACTCGCTGCCATTCACACAGAGATTGAGGGAATTGAGACCGACCGAAAGTCCACAACACAATCTGTAAGCGCCGAGATTCTCGCCCTCTACGAGAAAATCCGTGAAGCAAACAATGGAATCGGGGCTGCCGCCCTTGCCGGTAACCAATGCAAAGGCTGCAACCTGACTCTCAACACAATCGAATTACAGCGCATCGCAGGCCTTGCCGAAGATGAGGTAGTTCGATGCGAAGAATGTCGCTGCATCTTGGTGCGTGAGCGCTAATGGCACGTAGCTTTCGCCTAACTGCAGATGGTGGCTCTCGAGGAAATCCCGGGCCAGCAGGTTATGGCGCCGTTGTCACTGAAGGCGGCAAGATTGTTGCTGAACTCTTTGATGTCATCGGAGTAGCAACAAACAATGTCGCTGAATACAGCGGATTATTGGCAGGGCTTTCCCACATCCATCAATTAGACGCACAGGCAACTATTGAAGTAGCTATGGATTCAAAGTTAGTTGTAGAGCAGATGTCAGGGCGTTGGCAGATTAAACATGCCGATATGCGCGATCTTGCCAAGCAATGCAGAGCAGCACATGACCCATCGTTGGTGACTTATTCATGGATTCCACGCGATGAAAATTCACATGCTGATCGCTTAGCTAATAAGGCACTTGATGGCGGCAGCGCCCATAAGCCAATCGCGGTTGTGCAGCAGAACTTCCTGACGGATCGCTTACGTAGCGCTGAGGTTCCGACCTTTATCTACTTCATCCGACATGGCGAAACTATTTTGACTCCAGAACGTAGATTCTCTGGAACAGGATCAATAGACCCAGAGCTGATGCAGGATGGTTTAGAACAAGCAGATTTAGTTGCAGCAGAGGCCGCCAAGTTAGGCGCTGAAGTATTGATCGCTTCTCCGCTGAAGCGCACCAAACAGACAGCTGAAGCGATAGCCCGCACCACAGGGCTTAAGATCATTTTTGATGAATCTTGGTACGAACTCTCATTCGGCACATGGGATGGACGTTCTACCGATGAAGTTCGCGCTGAAGAACCTGATCAATATCAGGCGTGGCTTAACTCAACTGCTTATGCACCAGGTGGTGGAGAGTCCTACGACGAAGCATCAGTGCGAATTGAAGAAGCTTTAGATAAGTTAGTTGCTGAATATCCTGGCAAGAAAGTTATTGTTGTCACCCATAACGGAGTTATCAAGACAGCTGTGAAGCTGGCAGTGGGTGCTCCCGGTGATTCGGTATTCCATATGGATGCCACACCATGCTCAATCTCATCTATTTCAATCTGGCCATCCGATGGCCTCCGTGCGCTGCGCTCATTCAATGAGCGCGGGCATTTACGCTGAAATCAACTCCACAAAAACCCTCTACCATTAGCGTTTGAAGAGTCGCCTGGATCACCGCGTTATAACGCAAGTTATACCGAGGAAAGTCCGGACTTCACAGAGCAAGGTGGTGGGTAACGCCCACCTGGAGCAATCCACGGGATAAGTGCAACAGAAAGCAAACCGCCAATAGAAATATTGGTAAGGGTGAAACGGCGGTGTAAGAGACCACCAGTACATGTAGCAATATATGTAGCTATGTAAACCCCACCTGAAGCAAGACCAAGAAGATAGTGCGTTGCTCGCGCTGAGCTATCGGGTAGGTCGCTTGAATCTGTAAGTAATTACAGATCTAGATGGATGGTGATCCGTTCGCAAGAACGACAGGATCCGGCTTATAGGGCGACTCTTCTTTTTCACTTATACTTTTAGCATGCACAAGATTTTTGAGATGCCGGTAGCTGATGTCTACGTCCACTATCTCAATAAGGTAGAGCGTAAAGATCGGACGCAGGCCGAGCTTGTAAAGGTGATTACCTGGCTAACGGGAATGGATTCAAAAACTCTAAAGAAGCATCTCAAGGATAAAACAACATTTAGGGATTTCTTCAAAGCTGCGAAAATTCACCCAAATGCAAAGCTAATTACTGGCTCCATCTGTGGCGTAAAAATTGCTGAGATAGAAGACCCACTCATGAAGAAGATCCGATACATGGATAAGTTAGTCGATGAGCTTGCCAAGGGACGCCCAATGGAGAAGATTCTTCGATCCGACTTATAGGGCGACTCTTCTTTCTCTACTTTTCAGACTTGGAATACAATCGAGTAATGTCAATAAACCGCTACGAACCAGAAGACGACTTTGATTCAGTCTTTGAACTGTATGAAGCAGTTAACTGGCTTGCTTACACATCAAATCCCACGAAGCTTAGAGCAGCTCTCGACGGATCGTCGCTTGTTCTAACCTATA
>CAZSWE010000064.1:0-5949 GCA_964610715.1 uncultured Candidatus Planktophila sp. | reverse complement strand
TCAGATGAATAACCATCTTCCTTAAGTGAACCGGCCCAAGGCACAACATTGAGTGCAAGAGGCGCAGGAAAGGGTCCGAGATCTTTTACAACATTGCGAACGTCACCGGCGCTATCGCCAACAGCTGTTCCAGCAACTGCGCTGATCTGCGCACGAAGTGTGTCGATACCAGCCTGCCCTGCACCAGATGCTGCTTGATAAGAAGAGACAACTAGTTCTTTTAATTCATATTCGCGGTGAAGTGCACCCATCGCAACAATCATTGAGAGCGTTGTGCAATTTGGATTGGAGATAATTCCACGTGGGCGGTTCTTGACATCCTGTGGATTCACCTCAGGCACAACAAGTGGAACATCCTTATCCATACGGAATGCACCAGAGTTATCGACAACTACTGCACCACGGGATGCTGCAATTGGAGCCCACTCAGCTGAAATCTCATCTGGAACATCGAACATTGCAACATCGATGCCATCAAAACTTTCAGGGGTAAGAGCCACAACAGTTAACTCTTCTCCGCGGCACTTCAACTTCTTACCCGCACTACGTGCAGATGCAATGAGACGAATCTCGCCCCACACATCTGGGCGCTCAGACAAAATACCGAGCATGACAGTTCCGACAGCGCCAGTTGCACCAACGACTGCAAGTGATGGTTTCTTGCTCATCGTCCTGTACCTCCGTAAACAACTGCTTCGATTTGATCTGCATCAAGGCCAAAGGCAGTGTGGGCGGCCTTCGCTGCGCGCTCTACATCAGCCTCGCGGACGATGACAGATATGCGAATTTCAGAGGTTGAAATCATTTCAATATTGACGCCAGCATCAGCCATGGCTGCAAAGAATGTTGCTGTAACTCCTGGGTGCGAACGCATTCCTGCACCAATTAGTGAGAGTTTTCCGATGGTGTCATCGTAGAGAAGAGAGGCAAAGCCAACTTCTCCTTGAATGCGCTGCAGAACCTGTGTTGCCTTTTGGCCTTCTGCCTTTGGGAGAGTAAATGAAATATCGGTAAGACCAGTAGCTGCTGCAGATACGTTCTGCACAATCATGTCTACGTTGATGTCGTTATCTGCAATCGCCTGAAAGATGCGCGCTGCAATACCCGTGCGGTCTGGGACGCCAACGATGGTGATCTTTGCCTCTGACTTGTCGTGTGCCACGCCAGAGATGATTGCTTGCTCCATGGTGCCTCCTTCAGGATGGTTTTCAACCACCCAGGTTCCTTCGTTAGGTGAAAAAGATGAACGGACGTGAATTGGTAAATTAAATCGGCGCGCGTATTCAACGCAACGCAAGTGAAGAACCTTGGCACCCGCTGCTGCGAGTTCAAGCATCTCTTCATAAGTAACAGTCTTTAATTTGCGCGCGGCTGGAACAACGCGAGGGTCTGCGCTAAAGACGCCATCAACATCTGTATAGATTTCACAGACATCGGCATCAAGAGCAGCAGCGAGCGCCACTGCAGTTGTGTCAGAGCCACCGCGACCTAAAGTTGTAATGTCTTTTGTATCTTGCGAAATTCCTTGGAAACCAGCAACGATGGCAATCGCGCCAGAATCAATCGCTTCACGGATACGACCAGGTGTCACATCAATGATGCGCGCCTTGCCATGAACTGAATCTGTAATCACGCCAGCTTGAGATCCAGTAAAGGAGAGCGCTTCAAAACCAAGATTGTTAATTGCCATTGCAAGAAGCGCCATTGAAATTCGCTCACCGGCTGTTAGCAACATATCGAGTTCGCGCCCCTGAGGAATCGGGGTCACAGCATTTGCTAGATCAATTAATTCATCGGTGGTATCGCCCATTGCGCTCACAACGACGACGACCTGATGGCCAGCCTTCTTGGTGGCAACGATGCGGGCGGCAACGCGCTTCATGCCCTCGGCATCAGCGACGGAGGAGCCACCAAACTTCTGAACAATTAGACCCATGGCGTAAGTGTGAAGGAGGGGAAAAGATGGCGCTACCCAATAATGGAAAATTCTTAATATATGAGACGGAGCCCCGTCCATATAGCGAGACTAAAGGGTGGTGCGTCCCTCAAAGGCTCGACCGAGCGTGACTTCATCGGCATATTCAAGATCTCCGCCTACAGGCAAGCCCGATGCAAGGCGCGAAACGTTGAGCCCCATCGGCTTAATCAAGCGAGCTAGGTAGGTCGCAGTCGCTTCGCCTTCAAGGTTGGGATCGGTAGCCAAGATGATTTCAGTAATCGATGAATCTGACAGGCGCTGCATTAGCTCGCGGATGCGTAGCTGATCTGGACCAATGCCATCGATAGGGCTAATTGCTCCACCGAGCACGTGGTACTTGCCGCGAAATTCGCGAGTGCGCTCGATAGCGATGACATCTTTACTCTCTTCAACAACACAAATCTTTGTGCCATCGCGGCGAGGGTCGCGACAGATACGGCATTCAGTTTCTTCAGAGACGTTGCCACATTGCGTGCAGAACTTAACGCGCTCTTTTACGGTGCGCACAGCCTCAACTAAGTTAGCTGCGATTTCAGAATCTGATTGCAGAATATGGAAAGCGATTCGCTGCGCAGACTTTGGTCCGATACCGGGCAAGCGACCGAGTGCATCAATTAGGTCTTGAATTGCGCCTTCATACATTCCAGTTGACATTAGTCGTGGCTCGTTTCGCTAATGACAGTGGCGCCAAGTTCAGCTGCAAGAAGTGCGGCCCCTGATAGCTGTGTGGGATCTGACGGAGCTTCAGAGGTACGAACTGCTCGCGCTTCAGGAGTAGAAGTTGTATCGATGCTTGGGTCGACGGTGCATTCAATCTTGCGATCAAGACCAACGACTTCGATAAACGCTTGGCGCAAGATTTCATCGGATTCGCTACGAATAAATGAATCACGCGCACCTGCATTAACAATGCCAATGGTGATGTTCTTGTCATCCACGCCCAGAATCTGTGCGCTAGCGCTGAGAAGTGACCAGGTTAAACGGCGTCGCTTCTTCACATTTTCAATCACATCAGGCCAGAGTCTGCGCAGACCAGCAACATCCATGGTTCGCTCAACTGGCTGACTCGTCGAGCTACTCGCTTCGCTCACGACCTCGACTACGTCACCAGTTTTCGCTTCCTTAACTGCTGCTTTTTTAGCTGGTGAAGGATTTTGATTAAGCAAAGGCTGTGAGCGCAGCGAGGGGCTTTGCGTATCAGAAATCCGAGCCGGCGAAGCGATACTTTCAACGCGCTCAAGTCGTTCAATGCGAGCAAGCAACCCTGCTTCGCTGGTATCGCCCATTGGTAACAAGATGCGGCCACAAATGAGTTCAAGCATCAGGCGAGGCGCTGTTGCTCCACGCATCTGAGTAAGACCTTCTGCTGCAATATCTGCAGCGCGTGAAAGCGATGCTTGGCCAATCTTCTGAGCCTGTGTTCGCATACGCTGTAATTGATCATCAGGAAGCTCGCGCAGAATGCTCTTTGCATTTGTAGCATCGAGTGCATCAACAATCATCAAGTCGCGCAAACGTTCAAGCAAATCTTGAGTAAAGCGTCGTGGGTCATGGCCAGATTCAATAACGCGATCTACAGTCTTAAAGAGAGTCGCTCCGTCACGTGCTGCAATTGCATCCATCGCATCATCAAGGAGTGCGCCATCTGTAAAGCCCAACAACTGAATAGCAATTTCATAACTGACGCCATCTTTATCTGCTCCTGCAAGCAGCTGCCCAAGCACTGAAAGAGCATCACGAACTGAACCGCCTGATGCACGAACTACTAGTGGAATAACGCCTTTAGCTACCTTGACGCCTTCTGCTGCGCAGACTTTTTCTAGGTGTTCGCCCAATGTTCCTGGTGGTACTAAACGGAATGGGTAGTGGTGAGTACGTGAACGAATTGTTGAAATCAACTTTTCAGGTTCAGTTGTTGCAAAGATAAAGATGACGTGTGCAGGTGGTTCTTCTACAACTTTAAGAAGTGCGTTGGCAGCCCCAGGCCCAAGCTGGTGCGCCTCGTCGATAATGTAAATCTTGTACTTGCTCTGCACAGGTGCAAAGAATGCTTTATCGCGCAGATCGCGCGCATCATCAACTAATCCATGTGTTGCAGCATCGAGTTCGATGACATCGATAGAACCAGGTCCGTTAGCAACTAAATCAGTACATGACTGGCATGTTCCGCAAGGAGTAGGTGTTGGGCCTTTTTCGCAGTTAAGAGAGCGCGCCATGATGCGAGCGCTTGAAGTCTTTCCACATCCGCGAGGACCACTAAAGAGATAGGCATGATGAGTTTTGCCAGATTCAAGCGCGTTAGATAAAGGAACAGTGACGTGTTCTTGCCCGATCACATCT
The DNA here is from genome assembly GCA_964610715.1 of uncultured Candidatus Planktophila sp. Taxonomy (GTDB): domain Bacteria; phylum Actinomycetota; class Actinomycetes; order Nanopelagicales; family Nanopelagicaceae; genus Planktophila. The sequence goes on along the minus strand of CAZSWE010000064.1, from coordinate 1,631 downwards.
GCAAATACAGAGGGGCGATACTTTCGATATAACGCTAACGACATTTCATCTGCTCTCTAGTAGTCGCGATTCAATTCACTTCTAATTGGCCGCGAGTATCTAATTATTAATTTTTCGGGACCTCCGGTGCACCCGCCAGAGCGCACCTACCCTTGCTGTATTCCTACCCTGGGGGAGTTCAGCACGATGTCGTCGCACCGGAGATCTGCACCAATCTTATGTGTCGAAGGGCCACCGCAGCACCGCTACCCTTGGGCAGTTGGTTGCTCGTATGAGCGCCCAGCGCTGGAGGATTCGCATAGCGGCCGAGTGCGCACGCTTGGAAAGCGTGTATAGGGAAACCTATCGAGGGTTCAAATCCCTCATCCTCCGCTCCTATTTCGACGCCAGCTACGGACTCTTGCTTTTTCATAATCTGCATTAGCCCTGTAGCCATAAATCATTATGTACTCCTTCAAATTGCTGGGATTCTGAGAATATGGAAGACCACTAGCGTCTGATAGCTGACTGGCAAGTTTCTGTGCACCTCGCAAAGTCGTAGAAGCAGCTGCTCTAGTGGGAACAATCTGCTTTCTCTTTTCATCATATTTATACATTCTCACGACGTATCGAAGCCTTGAATCATCAAATGGATCAACTTCTTTGGTCTCTACGAAATTATCTAGAAGGTGAATGTATGTATTCGACTCGAGAAAACGTCTAAGAAATGAATGGTGCATCCGATAAGGGAGTGTTTTTAGGCGGAAGTGAATTTCGTAAAATAGTTTGTTTTTAATTGGAGAATAGAATGAATAACCGTTAGGGAATCTTCCTGGAATCATGACAACAGTTTAGATTTATGAAGGGTTATCCCGAAGAAACATCTAAACTTTACAAGAAATTTCAGCACCTTTTGTAGTGAATCTTTGCAGTGGAGTTACTCTAAGTAATTAACAGGCAACGAAACTCATCTATCTATAGTTGAATTCGCTAAATCTCGACGCCGATGTACTTGGTCTGCAAGAACTCGTGAACGCCATCGAATCCGCCTTCGCGACCAAGGCCTGATTGCTTCACGCCACCGAAAGGCGCTGCAGGATCTGAGAGCAAGCCACGATTAATTCCAACCATGCCCGCTTCAAGTCCTTCAGCAAAACGAATAGCGCGCTTGAGATCTTCTGAATACACATAACTAATAAGTCCATATTCAGTCTCATTTGCAAGCTTGAGAGCTTCTTCATCTGTATCAAAGAGAACAATCGGCGCAACAGGGCCAAATACTTCATTAGCCAAGATTTCATCATCTTTAGAGACTTCAAGAACTGTTGCAGGATAGAAAGCGCCAGCGCCATCTGGAGTAGTTCCACCAAGATGAACCTTTGCTCCGCGGGCCTTTGATGCATCTACTAACTCTGCAATCTTGTTACGTTCTTTCACAGAAACGCTTGCACCTAACTGAGTTCCTGCTTCGCGACCAACGCCCATCTTGAGAGCTGCCATAGCTTTTGCAAATTCGGCGATGAATTTATCGCCAACAGAGCGAGAGACATAGATGCGATTGGCTGCTGTACAAGCTGCGCCACCGTTGCGCATCTTCGCCATCATCAAGCCCTTTACCGCTTCTTCAACGTTGGCATCATCGAGAACAACAA